>JBDTPP010000020.1:0-32712 GCA_039932615.1 Pseudoxanthomonas sp. | reverse complement strand
CGACGCCCGCATCGAACATCATCTCCTCGGTGTAGTGCGCCCAGCCCTCGGCAAAGGCATAGCCGACGAACAACTGGCCGAACTTCCAGTCGGCGCGGTTGGAATGCAGGAACTGCAGGAAGTGCCCCGGCCACACCTCATGTGCCGAGGTGAACAGCAGATCAGCCTGGCCCGGCACATACGCATCACGCTCGGCCTTGGGCCACTTCGGATCCGGCGGCGCAATGTAATAAACCGACGGCAGGTTGTTTTCGTAGGGGCCGGGAATCTCGATGTAGGCGAAGTTCCAGCGGTTGAACGGCGGCGCTTCGTCGACCTTGGCTTCCTCGGTACCGGGGATCGTCACCAGGTCCTTGTCGAGGATGAACTGCCTCAAGCCCACCAACTGCTTGCGCGCGCCTTCGACCGCGCCGCCTTCGGGTTTGTTGGCGTCGACCCTGGCGATGCAGGCGTTGATGGTCTGGCCAGCCGCGAACTGATCGCATGCCGCCTTCAACGCATCGAGGTTGCGCTGCAGGTCGGCTTCACCAATCGCCTTCAACTGGTCCAGCGGCAGGTCGACGCGCTCGGTAGCGAGGAGCATCTTCGAGAATTTATCCGCGCCCAGGGCGAAATCCTGGGTGGCCTTGGGTTTCTGCGCGGTGAACCAGTCGGCCATATCCTGGGAGGCCTTGATCGCGGCGGCGTTGGAGGCCTTGAAGCGCGCCTGCAGCGCGTCATCTTTCACCTCGGTGAAGATCGCCGGCACCTGGTCCTTGAAGAAGCTGGCGTAGCCGCCGAAGCTGTTGACTCCCAGGTCGATGTAAGACGCGGGCAGCGGTGTCTTCAGGTTGCCGCGGATCTGTTCGATCGCCTTGGGCAGCGCTTCCTGATAGGTGACAAACGCGGCCATGCGCTGCGGTAGCGGCGCATAGGGTCGGGTCAGGTACATGCTGGGTGACAGGTCGCCGGTGTAGAAGGCGGGATTGCTGGCGGTGAAACCCGACTCCTCCAGCCAGAACAATTGTCCGTCGATCACGGCCAAGACGTAGTCGCGCTGGAATGCCTGGGTGGCATCGAGTTTTTCCTGGCCGACGCCGGCGAAGCGATCGCGCTGTGCATGCAGCCAGTCGATGTTTGCCTTCAGTCCCTGTGGGCTGAAGTCGGGCAGCTTGCCGTCGAATTCATGCTTACCCGCATTCGCGCCCCAGGTGGGGAAGTGCTGGAAGAAACCGGAGATGAAATCGTCCACCGCCGGTTGCCAGGTGCTGTCTCCAGCTGCGGCGGTCGCGGCCGTGGCAGGAGTAGTGGCGCTTTCGGCAGCAGGAGTGGCGGGCTGCTTGCAGCCAGCCAGCAGCGCGACAAGGACGGAAGTTGCCAGGAAAAGTCGGGAAGGTTTGATCAGCGGGCGCATGGGTGCAGGTCCGGATTGGAAGAGTAAGGTTCTTCGGGGCGCGAGGGCGCGGGACGCGGTGGTGCGGCCATCCTAATCGCTGTCGTGGCCCGTGTGCGTGAATCGCCACCGGCAATGCTCAGTGCTCTGCACCGGCGGCGATGCGCGGATCGGTGCCGGTGCCGATGGCGATGCGCAGCGCCAGGCGCAAGGCCGCGACCACCGATTGCAGGTCGAGGCTCGGCGCACCGGCGATGGTCGCCGCCTGTTCCGGTGAATAAGGAATATGGATGAAGCCGGCGCGAACCTTGCGGCGGTTGCGCAGGGCATGCATCAGTCCGTAGAACACGTGGTTGCAGACGTAAGTGCCGGCGGTCTGGGAAACCTCGATCGGGAACCCGGCATCGCGCAACCCGGCCAGCATCGACTTGATCGGCAGCGTCGAGAAGTACGCCGCCGGCCCGTGGCTGACTATGGCCTCGTCTATCGGCTGTTCGCCGTCGTTGTCGGGTATGCGCGCATCGTCGACGTTGATCGCGATGCGCTCAAGCGATATGCGCTCGCGGCCGCCGGCCAGGCCCACGCAGATGACCAACGCCGGCGATGTTTCGCGAAGGGCGGCGCGCAACTCTTTCAACGAAGCATCGAAGGCCACCGGCAGGCAGCGCACGATTATGCGATGGCCGGCGATGCGTTTGCCGCGAAGCGCGCGCACCGCCTCCCAACTGGGGTTGAGCGCCTGGCCGTCGAATGGCGCGAAGCCGGCCAGCAGGATCGTGGGCAGGTTCTTCATCGGAAGCAAAGCGCCAGCATCAGCGCGACATTGACCGCCATCAGTGCGAAAGCCGTCATCGCCTGTGAACGGATCACCGCATACGGGTCCTTCAGTTCCAGCAGCACGGCCGGCACGATGTTGAAGTTGGCCGCCATCGGCGTCAGCAAGGTGCCGCAGTAACCGGTAAGCATGCCGATGGCGCCCAGGCTGGCCGGGTCGGCGCCGTGTTGGCGGATCAGCAGGGGCAGGCCAATGCCGGCCATCATCACCGGGAACGCAGCGAAGGCATTGCCCATGATGATGGTGAACAGGACCATGCCCAGGGCGAAGGCCAGCAGGCAGGCGACGCGATTCTCGATCGGGATCACCTGGCCGACCAGTGAGGCGATGACTTCGCCCACGCCGGTTGCGGCGAAGACGCCACCCAGCGTGGCCAGCACCATCGGCAGCAACACCGCCCAGCCCAGTGCATCCAGCAGGCGGCGTCCCTGCGCCAGCGGCTCGGTCGCCCGGGCACGGGTCACCCGCAAGCCCGCGACCAGTGCGATCAGACTGGCGATGCCCAGCGAACTGAGGGTCAGCGCCTTGGGATCCATCAACCGGTCCATGCCCGGCAGCCATTTGCTGGCGACAAACAGGATCAAGGTAAGCGCCGGAATCAGCAGCGCCGGCAGAAACAACCGGTTGCGCAGCATTGCCGCCAGCGCCTGGCGTCGCGCCAGTGCTTCTGCGCTGTCTGGGGGTGTGCCCAGGCGACTGAGCGCGGCCATCACGCCCAGCGCGATCACGCCGGCGCCCATCGCCTGTGCCGGCCATTGCACGCCGGCCTTGGCTGCTTGCAGGATCTGCGTGCCGAAGGCAAACGGACCGATCAAAATCGCCCAGAAAGCCGCGGTGGCGTAGCGCCTCTCGCGCAGGTTGAACCACGCTGTGGCCAACAGGAAGGCGCCGATCAGCCAGTAGAAATAATCAAGCCGCAGCATCGGGTTTCCCGGCCGCGTGGCTGCGTCTGCGTTCCAACCTGCGTTGCAGGAGCCTGAGTCGAATCGAATGGATAACAAACGCGGCGATGGCGGTGGGCAAGGCCCAGATGGCGATTGCCATCGGTTCCAGGTTGATGCCGTTGCGTGCGTAGAAACCCTGGATCAGCAGCACCGCGCCGATGGCGACGAACACGTCCTCCCCGAAGAACAGGCCGATGTTGTCGGTGGCCGCGGCGCTGGCACGCACCTGCTCGCGTTCTGAATCGTCGAGTTCACCCAGGGTGCGTTCCGCCGCGGCTTCGCTCATCGGCGCTACCAGCGGACGCACCGTCTGCGCGGGACCGGCGACATGGGTCAGGCCGACCATGCTGGTGAGTTGGCGGATGGCCAGGTAGGCGATCTGGAAACGCGCCAGGGTCAATCCCCTGAAACTGGCGATCCATTCCTTGGCCCGTTCGCGCAGGCCGTAGTGCTCCAGCAGCCCGATCACCGGCAGGGTCAGCAGGAACATCAGCAAAGCGCGGTTCTCGACGAAGCTTGTGCCGAGCAGCGCCAGCAGGTCGGGCAGGGCGATCCCGGACAACAGCCCGCTGGTCAATCCGGCGATGACCACCACCAGCACCGGATTGAAACGGAGTACGAAGCCAACCACCACTACCGCGATGCCCAGTAACGGCCAATAGTTCATTGGCGACGCTCCGGTTGGCGGATGACAAAGCCCGCTGCTTCGATGGCGGCGCGCAACTCGCGCGCAAATTGCACCGCATCGCTACGGTCGCCATGCAGGCAGATGCTGTCGGCATGCAAGGCAATCCGTTCCCCCGTACGTGCGATCACCACGCCATCGCGCAGGATGTCCGTCACCTGGCTGGCGGCATCTGCTGGATCCCGGATGCTCGCATCTGCGTGGCTGCGCGGGGTTAGCGTGCCATCAGACTCGTAGCGACGCTCGGCGAAGGCTTCGTGCGCCACTTTCAGTCCCAGCGCGGCACCGGCTTCGGTCAGGGCGCTGCCGGCCAGGCCGTACAGGATCAGCCCAGGATCGTGGTCGCGTACCGCCATCGCGATCGCATCGGCCAACGCTCGATCGCGCGCGGCCTGGTTGTACAACGCGCCGTGCGGCTTGACGTGGTTCATGCGCAAACCCGCGGCGCGTACGAAGGCATCCAGTGCGCCGATCTGGTACAGGGTCAGGGCGTGGGCCTCAGCGGGAGAAATCGATGAGGCGATACGGCCGAAGTTCGCGCGGTCGTCGTACGAAGGGTGCGCACCCATGGCCATGCCATGTTGGCTGCACAGGGCCACGCTCCGTTGCATTAAAGCAGGACCGCCGGCGTGGAAACCGCAGGCGATGCTGGCCGAACTGATGAAGGGCAGGATCGCGGCATCATCGCCAACGCCTTCGCCCAGGTCGCAGTTGAAATCGACGTGCCGTGCCATCGCCATGCGCGCGCAGCCGGCGGCTATTTCCCGGCGCGATTCTTGAACAGCATGCTGATGCCGATCAGGATCAGGATCGCCGGCCACCAGGTCGAGATCAGCGCGCCGAGGTTGAGGTTGGTCAGGCCGAGGTTCTTCAACAGGAACAGCGCTCCGACTGCGATCAGGATCAGGGCAGGGAAGAGATTTGCTTTCATGGATGCGTTTGGCCTTGCGGAATGGACCCGGCGATTATGCGGCTTTTGCGCGCTCAGGAACCCGCCATCAGACGTTGGCGCAGCGCGAGCACGGTGCGTGCGTGCAGTTGCTGCTGCCTGCGCAGCGCTTCATGTGCCTGGCGGCCGTTGACGGACAGGAACGACAACTTCGTGCCCGGCGCGGCCTGCGCGAGCCATGGCAGGTCCGCGGCGATCACATGGCCCAGCCGCGCGTAGCCGCCGACGGTCTGCGCATCGGCCAGCAACACGATGGGCTGGCCATCGGGGGGAAGCTGCAGGGTGCCGATGGCGACGGGTTCGGACACGTTGCCGTTATCCGCACCTGGCAATGGATCGCCGCGCATGCGGATACCCTGTCGATTGCTGTCGGGGCTCACCGCCCAGGTGCTTTCCTGCAATGCCTGCGCTGCCGGGTGCTTGCCGGCGACGAAGCGGATCGGCGCATCGCCGGAGCCGTTATATTCGCTGCCGATCCACCACGAAGGAATCTGCGGGTCATCGACTTCCTCCACTGCCGAGGTCCCAAGTGGCAAGCGATCGCCAGCATGCAATGCGCGCCCTTCCAGTCCGCCAAAGCCGCCGCGCAGGTCAGTGCTGCGGCTGCCCATCAGTAACGGCACATCGAAACCACCGCCCACCGCGAGCCACGCGCGGATACCCGCGCGCACTGCGCCGAGTTTCAATTCGCCAGCGGGCACGATCAGCGGGCGATGGCCCGGCAGCGGGGTTCCATGGGAGGTTGCGCTCACTTCCGCGCCGGTGATTGCGATTCGGGCGGTTTGTGGAAGGCGGAGTGTCGGGCCGTGCAGGGTCAGCTCCAGCACGGCTGCACCCGCTGGATTGCCGACCAGTTCATTGGCCAATGCGCAGGCCTGCGGATCGAGCGCACCCGCTCGCGCCACGCCCAGGTGCCGCCAGCCTTCGCGGCCGCGATCCTGGACCGTGGTGAGCACGCCCGGGGTGACGACTTGCCAACGCATCACGAGGTTTGCAACCGATCGAAGGTCGCGCGGTCGACGCGTTGGAAACGCACGCGGTCGCCCGGCGACAACAGCGAAGGCGAAGGGCGCATTGGATCGAACAGCAGCAGTGGCGTGCGCCCCAGCAGGCGCCAGCCACCCGGGCTCTCGCGCGGATAAATTCCGGCCTGGTTGCCGCCGATGGCCACCGAACCGGCCGGCACGCGCGTGCGCGGCGTGGCCAACCGCGGCAGCGCCATCGATTCCGGCAAACCGAGCAGGTAGGGAAATCCCGGCGCGAATCCGATCATGGCGACGGTATAGATTTCCGCGCAGTGACGATGGATAAGTTCCTCGACCACCAGGCCAAGCTCTTGTGCAGCATCGGAAAGATCCGGGCCGAACTGCGCGTCGTAGCACACAGGCACTTCCACCTCGACGACGGGCATCGCGATGCTCTTCGCGGGTTCATCGATCATTGCGCGCAATCGCGTGGCGACGAAGGCATGCGGGTCCGCGTGATCCACGCGATCCGTATCAAAGAACACCGCGAGGCTCGCGTAGGCCGGGACCACGTCGCACAACCAGTCGGGACTTGCCTGGCCCAGCTGTGCCGCGATCGAAAGCGCCAATGCGTTGTGTCCAGCATCCATGGTGTCGCCGAAGCGCAGCAAAAGCGCATCATCGGCAAGCGGTTCGAATACCGGGGTCATTGCAGCCGCGAGCGCCAGTACTGGACTTGCGAGTCGAGTGCTTCCGGCGCATGCGGCTGCGCGCAGCCACTACCCCACACCGGGCCAGGCCAGGCGGCATCGCCGGCATTGCGCCCGACCAGGTGCACATGCAACTGGCGCACGATGTTGCCGAGCGCGCCGATGTTCAATTTTTCCACTCCGGGCAACGCACGGATCAGATTGCCGGCCCGGTTGATTTCGGCCAGCAGCAGGCGTTGCTGCGCACCATCCAGTTCCAGCCATTCGGATGCATTGGCCACTCGCGGCACCAGCAGCAGCCATGGGAAACGCGCGTCGTCCATCAAGCGCACCTGCGACAGCGGCCCGTCGGCGATGAACACGCTGTCGGCGGCGAGGTGCGGGTCGAGGAGGAAATCGGTCATGGGTTGCGCCTCAGGCGAGATGTTCGGTGAAGAAGGCCAGAGTGCGTTCGCGAGCGAGTTTGGCGCTGGCCGGATCGTAGCTGGCGCGCTCGTCGCAGTTGAAGCCATGATCGGCGGGGTAGGTGTACACGGGCATTTGCGGCAACGCGCCGCGATGCTGCTGGACCATTTCCGGCGGGATCGACTTGTCGCGTTCACCGAAGTGGAAGATGAGCGGGGCCTTCGGCGTTTCACCCAGGAACGGCACATCGCGCGAGCCGTAGTAGCTGGCCGAGGGCAGTCCCAGGCGCAGCGCGGCTAGCAAGGCGATGGTGCCGCCCCAGCAGTAGCCCACCGTGCCTATGGTACCCATACCGGCAAGCGATCTGGCTGCGTCTCCCACGATGTCCACCGCTTTCTCCAGGCCAAGGCGGGTGATCAGATTCTTGCCCTTGGCAATGCCGTTAGCGTCGTAGCCGAGTTCGACCCCGCGTTCCAGCACATCGAAGAATGCGGGCGCCAGGGCCACATAGCCTTCGCTTGCGAAATCCTCGGCGACGCTGCGGATATGCGGGTTGACGCCGAAGATCTCCTGGATCACCACGATGGCGCCACGCGGCTTGCCGGCAGGTTCGGCCCGCCAGGCGGCGATGTCGCCGTGCGCGGTGTGCAGATCGATCCACTGGCCCATGTCTGGTTCCTCGGCGAGAGTGGTCGAGTTTAATCCCTCGGGCGCATTCCCTCGCACAGGCGATGCTTTCGGTCATGCAGGAGCGGGCCTTGCCCGCGATGCTTTCGCATTGAAGCCAGATCTTTTCGTGAGCGGGAGGAGGTTGGAAGCAGGATCAAGATCAAGATCAAAAGCACGCCTCCTCAATCCTGCCCTGCGCTGCGCGCATGGGAGGAGGCAACGGCGGTTCAGGTCAGATCGGTGTAGTCCACGTTGATAATCGCGAACGACTGGATACCGCCCGGCAGGTTGGCTTCCACTTCATCGTCGATGCGCTTTTTCAGCAAGGCGCGCGCCAGCGGCGAATCGATGCTGATGTAGCCGCGCGAGGCATCGGTTTCATCGGGTCCGACGATGCGGTAACGCGATAACGCGCCGTTGGCGATGTGCTCGAGTTCGATCGTGGCGCCGAAGAACACCGCCTCCGGGTCGGCGGGCGCCGTATCGACTACACGCAACACTTCCAGGCGATTGCTCAGGTAACGCACGCGGCGGTCGATCTCGCCCAGCTGCTTCTTGCGATAGTGGTACTCGGCGTTTTCCGAGCGGTCGCCTTCGGCGGCGGCGGCGCTGAGCGCGACGACCACTTCCGGTCGCCGCACCCGCCACAGATCATCCAGTTCCGCCTTCAGGCGGTCATGGCCCTGGCGCGTGATCAGGGCGGTACTTTTCTCGCCGGGCGCACGCCAACGGCTCACTTACTGGCCAGTGATGCGACGGAAGGTGCGGTTGCCGTCGCCGTTGCGCAATTCGTCCTTGGAAACCACCTGGAAGCGGACGTCCTCGGCGGACTTGCTGTTGGGGTCCAGCAACAAGCCATCGCCGTCCACCGCGCTCCAGCTGCCATCGGTGGAAATGGCGTTGCCGCCGGCCTGCAGCGTTTGCACGTAGCTGCCGTTGGCGCGCAGTTCCAGCACCGATTCGCCATCATCGAACCTGCCGGCCAGCGCTTTGGTGTCGAGCTTGGCGGCACCGTCCGCTGCAGGCGTGTTGTCGACGGCTGCGGTGGCATCGACGGGGTTGACTGCAGGCGTGGCGGTTGCTGCCACTGGCGCCGATCCAGGGGTCGCTTCGGGTTCGCGCTTGCAGGAGGTCGCCACGGCAAGGATGACAGCGCAGGTGCCGAGTATCTGGATGAATTTCATTCGATCTGCTCCTCTGGTTGTCCGGATCATGCGTGCCCGGATCAGCGCTTGCCGCCAAAAATGCCGCCGAGGAGGCCGCGCAATATCTGCCGCCCAACCTGGCTGCCGACGGTGCGCGCGGTCTGCTTGGCCATGGTCTCGACCATGCCCTGGCGACGGCTGGTGCCGAAAACCGCGTCCTTGACCGACTGGCCGAACCCGCCTTCCTGCTTGTCTTCCTGGGCGCGGGTCTTGGCGGGCGGCGCGTCTGCTTTTTCCGCCGCCGTCTCCGCACGCTTGGCGAGCATTTCCGATGCCGATTCGCGATTGACCGCGTTGTCGTACTTCGCGCCTACCGGGCTGCCTGCGCGCACCTGGGCGCGTTCGGCATCGCTGATCGAACCCATGCGGCACGACGGCGGCGCGATCAGGGTCTGTTGCACCGGCATCGGCACGCCCTTGTCCTGCAGGGTGGAGACCAGCGCCTCGCCGGTACCCAACTTCGAGATCGCTTCGGCGACGTTGAGCTTGGGATTGGGCACGAAGGTCTCGGCGGCGGTGCGCACCGCCTTTTGATCACGCGGGGTGAACGCGCGCAGCGCGTGCTGCACGCGATTGCCGAGCTGGCCGAGGATGTTGTCTGGCACGTCGTCGGGGAATTGTGAGCAGAAGTACACGCCAACGCCCTTGGAACGGATCAGTCGGACCACCTGTTCCACTCGCTGTACCAGCGCGGGTGGAGAGTCGTCAAACAACAGGTGCGCTTCGTCGAACACGAACACCAGCTTGGGTTTCTCCAGGTCGCCGACTTCCGGCAGTTGCTCGAACAACTCCGACAGCAGCCACAACAGGAAGCTGGAATACAGGCGCGGGTTGAGGATCAACTGGTCGGCGGCAAGAATGCCGATCACCCCGCGCCCATCGGTGGTGGTGCGCATCAGGTCAGCGAGTGCCAGCGCTGGTTCGCCGAAGAAGCCTTCGCCGCCGTTCTGGGCCAGGCGCAACAGCGAGCGCTGGATCGCGCCGACCGACGCGGTGCTGACCAGGCCGTATTCGGTGGCGATGTCCTTGCGTTCATTGGCGACCAGCGCCAGCAGCGCGCGCAGGTCGTCCAGGTCCAGCAGCAGCAGGCCGCGGTCGTCGGCCAGCTTGAAGACGATGTCGAGCACGCCGCTCTGGGTGTCGTTCAGTTCCAGGATCCGGGCCAGCAGCAGCGAGCCTATTTCACTGACCGTGGTCCGCACCGGGTGGCCTTTCTTGCCGTACAGGTCCCAGAAGATCACCGGACTGGCGCCGGGCGCGTAGTCGGGAACCCCAAGGTCGTTCGCCCGTTGCCGGATCTTGTCGCTGCCGTCTCCGGCGACGGCCAGGCCGGATACGTCCCCTTTCACGTCGGCCATGAACACCGGCACGCCCAGCTTCGAGAAACCTTCGGCCAGGGTCATCAGGGTCACGGTCTTGCCGGTACCGGTGGCGCCGGCGACCAGTCCATGGCGGTTGCCGAATTTGGGCAGAAGCGTGACCGCGATGTCGTCGGTGATGCCTTTGCCTAGCAGGATGGGATCCATGGGGTTCCTGGCGATGTTGGGTAGGTGGGATTCTAGCGGTTGAACCTGTCGCTCAGGGCAACGACAACATTTGTCAACCTTGCTCCCTGCAGGTTCGCGAGGCTAACCTGCCTTTTTCCCGTAGTCATAAGTGCTGATGCCTTCCCGAATTTACCTGTCGCGTGCCTGGCCACTGCTGGCCGTGCTTCCGCTCCTGTTGATCGCTCCTTCCGTCCTGGCCCAGCGCGTCTCCGCACGTGACCAGCAAGCCGTCGAAATCCTCAACCAACGCATGGATGCGGCCGAAAAGCGCTACCGTGCCGCACTGGTGCTGAGCGCCAACAGCGATCCCAAGGGCAGCAGCGAAGGCGACGCGGCGCTGGAGGACATGGAAGACGTGCTGGATGCCTGCACCAAGCAGCGCGGTTGCCAGGTGCATACCCTGCTGACCGCGTACAAGCGCCTGCTCAAGCAGAACATCGATGCGGAATCCTCCGCTTCCGAGGACGATGCCGAGGTCGACCTGCTCGACGACGGCACCGACCATGCCGTGGCCGCGGCGAGCCTGCCCGAATCGGAGCGCACCGCCGCGCTGCTCAACGACAAGCGGCATGCCTTCGACCAGATGGTGGAATACAACCCGGCGGTGCAAGCGGGCATTCGTCGCTGGCTGACCGACATGCGCGTGTCGCTGATCACCAGTTACGAAAATTACCAATATGTGCGCCCCTCGATGTGGCCTTCCTGGCAACGCGACGGCCTGCCCGAAGCGTTGCTGTTCGGGATCATGGCCAAGGAATCCAATGGCCGCGTGCACGCCAATTCGCGTGCGGGTGCCGCCGGCCTGATGCAGTTCATGCCAGCCACCGGGCGGCGCTTCGGCCTGGGCCCGGATGGCACCGGCTTCGATACCCGCTTCGATCCGCAGGCAGTGGGCATGGCCAGCGCCGACTATCTCAACGAACGCATGATTGGACTCAACAGGAACATAGAGCTGGCGCTGGCTGCGTATAACGGCGGCGAGGGCCGGGCCCAGCGCGTCTACAACCAGTTCGCCGGCCGCAGCTTCTGGGACGAGGCGGTCTACAACCAGTTCCCGGGCGAAACCAAGGACTACGTGCCGATGGTGATCGCAGCCGCATGGCTGTTCCTGCATCCCAAGCAGTACGGGCTGGAATTCCCGAAGATCGACGCGCAACCGGCGACCTTCAGGCTGGCCAGGTCAGCTTCCATCTACGAACTGACCATCTGCCTGGGCAACGGCGGCACCCGCGATGGCTACATGCGCGCATTGCGCAACCTCAACCCGCGGTATGAGCCGGATGCCTGGATTCCCGCCAATACCATGCTCAAGGGCACCAGCCGTATCGCCAACCTGTACGCGCGCAATTGCGTCAACGGCCCGCGCGCGGATCTTGCCCGGACCTTGATTGCGGCGAACGTGGAGTCGGCGATCATCCGTTCGCCGTTGGGCGGCACCGTTGCGGTCGGCGACGTCACTCCCGTGGCCGGCGTGCCCACCACCGTAGCGACAGGGGCGCCCAAGCCGGCCAAGCCCAAGGCCCAGCAGGTGCGCGACTATCGGGTGGCACGCGGCGACAACCTGGGCAGGATTTCCCGCAAGTTCGACTGCGACATGAAGAAACTGGCGCAGGCGAACGGGTTGAAGGCGCCGGGTTACAGCGTCAAGCCGGGGCAGGAGATCAAGTTGCAGGGGTGCAAGAAGTAGTCAGGTGCCGTGCAATCGCCCTCCTGGAAAAACACCCATGGATGAAAAATTACTCAAAAGGTATCGCGAGTACGCAAGCACTGAAGGGGCATTTGCCCTGCTTCTAGTGAAAAAGCACCTCGCACAGGCAAAAAGCCACTGGATTGATGTCAATTGCCGTCGCTACGAGATGTCTCCCGACAATATGCGCTTCCGATTCCTCGTAGGCGGCCTGTTCGAGCGAAAGATTCACCCCAGGTACCCGCCACGCTCGGATTACACAACTAACGGGAAGTTTGACGAGCGGGCCTAGTACTTGATGACACGTGCCATACCTTGGGAAACGGCACACACTGACATAGAGCAGCAGAAAGCCAAAAGAATCTCGTCCCTAAAATTCGAGATCAAAGGTGACAGCTATGACAAAAATGCTTGCAGCAAAGGCTACTTCAAGGATGACGCGCTACCTGAGATAAAAGCACTGGCGGACAATCTTCTCGACCGTACTGATCCGCTCTGGGACAGGGCCCTCCAGTACGCCAATGCACCAGAGTTCGTCCATGAAGTGCGCCAAGCTCGAGTCCTTCCACCCGGTGCCTAACAATTGGTTAGCCGGTCATCGCCTGCGGCGGTTCCCCTTACGCGCTTCCGGAATCCCGCTAAACCCTTCCCGAAGGCAAAAAAAGTCATTCGGGAATACAAAGTCTCCCTTCCGGAAAACAAAATATCCTTTCCGGAACAGCTATTTCGGATTCGGGAAGGCAAAAAGCCATTCCCATGCAGCAAATCATCGCTCCTGAAAGGCTTTTTTGTATTCCGTTGCTGAAATTTTGATCAACGGAATGGCTTTTTTCTCTTCCGGAAGGCAAAAAAGCCATTCCGGAAGAGAAAACAGCCTTGATGGGTCGGCGGAAGCCTGTAAATCAATGGATTACGCCGATCATGACGTTCCGAAGGTCAGGACATACGTGACGCCGCGCCGCGCGGAAAGCGAGACGCCCACGACAATGAGCGCGTCGCAACGCGCCGGGACCTTCCCATCAGATACGTCGGGCCAAGGCTTGCCCGAGCCGTACAGGAGATTCGGCAACCAATTCCGGTGACAGCTCCGCCACGCCTGGCGGCAGCAGCACGATCACGGTCGAGCCATAGTTGAACCGCGCCATCTCCGCGAATCGTTCTAGGACGATGCCCTTGCCACGCCAGTCCTTGCGCGTGATCGCATCGCCGTAGCGCGGGATTTCCACGCCGCTCCACACCGTTTCCACGCCTGATACCAACAACGCTCCCACCATGACCGAGACCATCGGTCCGAAGCTGGTGTCGAAGTGGCAGACCAGGCGTTCATTGCGCGCGAACAGGCGCGGCACCGTGGCCACGGCGGACGTGCCGACGCTGAAAAGCCGGCCCGGTACATGCACTGTTTCGCGCAGGGTGCCGGTCCACGGCATGTGCACGCGGTGGTAGTCCTTGGGCGACAGGTACACGGTGGCGAACAGGCCGTTCTCGAAAGGCTTGGCGGCTTCCGCATCGCCCAGCAATTCGGCGGCGGTAAACGAACGGCCTTTGGCCTGGAAGATGCGGCCGCCTTCGATGCGCCCGCATTGGCTGATGCGACCGTCGGCGGGCATCAGCAGTGCACGCGGATCGGGATCGGCGGTACGCGCGCCCGGTTTCAGCGATCGGGTGAAGAAGGCGTTGAAGGTCGGGTAGGCGGTCGGATCCGATTGCGCAGCCTCGCCCAGGTCGACCCCGAACTTGCGCGTGACCGTGTCGATCAACCATTGCTTGGCGCGCGGCGAAGACGAATATGCCAGGCGCCGCGCCAGCGAGGACATCAGCCGATGCGGCAGCAGGTAGGTCAGTCGGGTGATCAGGCTCATTGCATGGACGCCTTGGTCAGGGCAGCCATGTCGTCGGCGATGGCCTTGGGCTGGAAGGGCGGCTTGATGAAGCCGACCATGCGCCCCTGCGGATCCAGCACGGCGATATTGGCCGAGTGATCCATCGTGTAGTCACCGGAATTCTTGTCGAAATTCTTCCCCGGCATTTTCTGGAACACGAACATCATCGACCTGGCGAAGTTCTCCAGGGTCGGGACGTCGGCGGTCGCGGCCAGCGTATCGGCATGGAAGGCGTGGGCGTATTCGCCTATGCGGGTGGGAGTGTCGCGTTCGGGGTCCACCGACACGAACAGCACCCGTGGACGGATACTGTCGGGCAGCGGCTTCCACTGGTTCTGGGCCTGGGCCAGTTCGGCCAGGGTGGTCGGGCACACATCCGGGCAATAGGTGAAGCCCAGGAATACCAGGGTCCAATGCCCGTTCAATTCGCCGGAAGTCAGCTGGGTGCCATCGGACTGGCGCAGCGAGAAGGCGGGCAGGGCGCGCGCCTGCGGGAACATCGTGACGGTCTTCGTTTCCGGCCAGTCCGGGCGGTTGGTGGTGGCCCCGAAATATTTCTGCGCGGCAAGCAGGCCCAGGCCGGCGGCCAGGGCGATGATCAGGATGAAGCCGATTCTGCGGTTGAACATGGGGTGATCCGGGAAATCCGTCTTGGCAAGCGCCCATGATACCGGCGCGCCCGCTTCACGCTCCTTGTTCATGCCTCCTATAATCGGGGGCCAACCCCGCGAAAGCCCTGCCATGACTGCCGACCCGGCCGCCGAACTGCATACGATCATCGACCTGATCCGATACGGCGCCAGCCGTTTCAATGCCTCCGACCTGACCTTCGGGCACAGCTACGACAACGCGCTCGACGAAGCCACCCACCTGGTCCTGCATACCCTGCACCTGCCCCCGGACCTGGGGCCGGCCTATGGTCAGGCGCGGGTAACTACGCCGGAGAAGGCCGAGATCCTGGACCTGTTCCAGCGCCGCATCGAGGAGCGCGTGCCGGTCGCTTACCTGACGGGAGAAGCCTGGTTCGCCGGCCTGAACTTCAAGAGCGACACCCGCGCGCTGGTGCCGCGCTCGCCGATCGCCGAGCTGATCGAAAATGGTTTCGAGCCGTGGCTGGGCGGCCGCCAAGTGCGCCGCGCACTGGACCTGTGCACCGGTTCAGGCTGCATCGCCATCGCCATGGGCCATTACAACCCCGACTGGCATGTGGACGGCGTCGACCTGAGCGAGGACGCGCTAGTCCTGGCTGCCGAGAACAAGGCGCGCCTGCACGTCGACAACGTACGCCTGTTCAAATCCGACCTGTTCAGCGGCCTGTCGGGCGAGCACTACCAGCTGATCGTCACCAATCCGCCGTATGTGACCAACGCGGAAACCGATGCGCTGCCGAAGGAATATTCGTACGAACCCGAGCTGGGCCTGCGCGCCGGCGACGACGGCCTGGACCTGGTGCTGAAGATCCTGCGCGACGCGCCGCTGCACCTGAGCCAGGACGGCCTGCTGATCTGCGAAGTGGGCGAATCGGAACAGGCGCTGGTCAACCTGCTGCCGGATGTCGAATTCGCCTGGATCGAGTTCAAGGTCGGGCAGATGGGTATCTTCGCGGTCGAATGCGCGGAGTTGATCGTGCACCACCCTCGGATCCGCGAATTGGCGAATGCACGGGTTTGAAGGGTGAGGCTGTATTCACGGGTGCATAGTCCTGAAAAAGTAGATTCGTCATTCCCGCGAAGGCGGGAATCGCTCCTGCTTCTGGCTTTCAGGCGACTCGCCGGTTGGTGATGAAACAGCCGGCTGTCTACATGCTTGCAACCGGTAAGCGAGGAACGCTCTACCTCGGCGTCACAAGCAACCTGATCGCCAGAACCTGGCAACATCGTGAACATGTCGTCGAAGGCTTTACCAAACGCTACAACATTACGATGCTGGCCTGGTACGAGTTGCACGGAACGATGGAGTCGGCAATCCTTCGCGAGAAGCAGCTGAAGAAATGGAATCGCGAATGGAAGTTGCGACTGGTGCACGAGTCGAATCCGGAATGGCGGGATTTGTGGGATGACATTGTCGGGTAGGATTCGGTTCTAAAGGCTAAAGCGAAGAGCGATTCCCGCCTTCGCGGGAATGACGAGCTTGAAAGGCAAAGGCATCGATCTTGAACACTTTCGGATACCTGTTCCGCGTCACCACCTTCGGCGAATCGCACGGGCCGGCCATCGGCTGCGTTATCGATGGCTGCCCGCCCGGGCTGGAGATCGCGGTCGAGGAATTCCGCACAGACTTGGATCGGCGTGCCACCGGCAAGTCCCGGCATACCTCGGCGCGGCATGAAGCGGATGAAGTGGAAATACTCAGCGGCGTGTACGAAGGCAGGACCACCGGCACGCCGATCGCGCTGCTGGTCCGCAACACCGATGCGCGCAGCAAGGACTACGGCAAGATCGCCGAGCAGTTTCGCCCCGGCCACGCCGACTACACCTATTGGCATAAATACGGCATCCGCGACCCGCGCGGTGGCGGTCGCTCTTCCGCGCGCGAAACCACTATGCGCGTGGCCGCGGCGGTGATTGCCAAGAAATGGCTGGCCCTGCATCACCGCGTCCGCGTGCGTGGTTACCTTTCGCAGTTGGGTGACATCACCCCGCAAGGGTTCGACTGGAGCGCCGTGGAAGACAATCCGTTCTTCTGGCCCTCGGCGGAACAGGTGCCGGCGCTGGAAAGCTACATGGACGCGCTGCGCAAATCCGGTGATTCGGTCGGCGCGCGGGTCAATGTGGTCGCCGATGGCGTCCCGCCCGGCTGGGGCGAGCCGATTTACGGCAAGCTCGATGGCGAACTGGCGGCGGCGTTGATGAGCATCAACGCGGTCAAGGGCGTGGAGATCGGCGATGGTTTCGCCGCAGTGTCGCAGAAAGGCACCGAGCATCGTGACGAGATTTCCCCCGAAGGTTTCCTCTCCAATCATGCAGGCGGCATCCTCGGTGGCATCTCCACCGGCCAGCAAGTCACTGCCTCCATCGTGTTGAAGCCCACTTCCAGCCTGCGGTTGCCCGGCAACACGGTGGACATCCAGGGCAATGCGACCGAAGTCATCACCACCGGCCGTCACGATCCCTGTGTCGGCATTCGCGCCACCCCGATCGCCGAGGCGATGATGGCGCTGGTGCTTATCGACCAGGCCTTGCGCCACCGCGCCCAATGCGGTGATGTCGGCCCGGTCGCTCCGCTGGTTCCCGGTGCTGCGCCCCCTGACAGTAGCCATGGCTGAGCCGCGTCCGCGGGTATGGGTGTCGCAGCCCTTGTTCGATGATGTCATTGCCCGGCTGGAGGAATTCTTCCAGGTCGTTGCGGCCACACAAGTCTCCGAATACACGCCCGATCAGGTCGCGGCCGCACTGCGAGAAGCCGATGGCGCGCTGATTACCCTCAACGAGCACATTGGCACTGCGCAGATCGCAGGCGCACGCCACCTGCGGGCGATCGCCAACGTTGGCGTCGGCTACAACAACCTCGATGTCCGGGCGCTGGCGGCGGCGGGGATTGTTGCCACCAACACACCCGACGTGCTGACCGAAACCACCGCTGATTTCGGTTTTGCCCTGTTGATGGCCACCGCCCGCCGCATCACTGAGGCAGAGCGCTGGCTGCGCGAAGGGCATTGGCGGCAATGGTCGTTCCAGAACCTGCTGGGCGCCGACCTGCATGGCAGCACGCTGGGCATCCTGGGTATGGGCCGGATCGGCCAGGGCATTGCCCGGCGTGCGTCGGGGTTCGATATGCGAGTGCTGTACCACAACCGCAGCCGCCTGCCGGGAGCCAACGAGCGCGCGGCACGGGCTTGCTATGTCGAACTGGATGAGCTCCTGGCCCAGGCCGATCATCTGCTGCTGGTGCTGCCGTATTCAAAACAAAGCCACCACATCATTGACGCGGCGGCGCTGGCCAGGATGAAGAACACGGCCACGCTGGTGAATATCGCGCGCGGCGGACTTGTCGATGAAGATGCACTGGCTGAGGCTTTGTCGAATGGTGGTCTTGCAGCCGCGGGGCTGGATGTATTCGAAGGCGAGCCGGCGGTGAATCCGCGATTGCTGGCGCTGCGCAACGTGGTCCTGACCCCACATATCGCCAGCGGCAGCCTGGCGACCCGGCGTGCGATGGTGTCGCTGGCGGTTGACAACCTGATCGCAGCGCTGGGCTGCGGGCCGGATGCGGGCAAGCCGCCGAATCCGGTCAGCGCGTAAGCGCCTGCATTCCGCTATTCTTCGACATGGTCGTCGTGGGAGCGACGTGAGTAGCGATGCTCTATTCCGCATCGCAAAGCACTCGCGACTGACGTCGCTCCCACCGCCGCTACTCCCCCTATCCTGATAAAGAACAAATGAGCAACCAGCCCCGAAGCTTCAAAGTCGCGGTCGTTGGCGCCACCGGCGCCGTCGGTGAAGTCATGCTGTCGATCCTGGCAGAGCGCAAATTCCCGATCAGCGAACTGGTCGCCCTGGCCAGCGAACGCTCAGCCGGCGCCGATGTGGACTTCGGCGGGCGCAAGGTCAACGTACAGGACCTGGCGACCTTCGACCCGACCGGCGTCGATATCGCCCTGTTTTCCGCAGGCGGCAACATCTCGAAGGAATACGCACCCAGGTTCGCCGCGGCCGGCGCGGTGGTGATCGACAATTCCTCGGCCTTCCGTTACGACGACGACGTGCCGCTGGTGGTCAGCGAAGTGAATCCGGAGGCGGCCAGGAACCGGCCCCGCGGGATCATCGCCAACCCCAATTGTTCGACCATGCAATTGATGGTCGCGCTGGCCCCGATCCACCGCGCGGTTGGCATCGAGCGCATCAACGTGGCCACCTACCAGTCGGTGTCGGGCGGCGGGCGCTCGGCGCTGGAAGAGCTGGGCAAGCAGACCGGTCAGTTGCTCAATTTCCAGGCAATCGATCCGCAGCGCTTCCCGGTGCAGATCGCCTTCAACCTGATCCCGCACATCGACGATTTCCTGGACAACGGCTATACCAGGGAAGAGATGAAGCTGGTCTGGGAGACCCGCAAGATCCTGGGCGACGAAAGCATCCAGGTGAATCCCACGGCGGTCCGCGTACCGGTGTTCTACGGTCATTCCGAGGCAGTCAACGTGGAAACCAGGACCAAGATCAGCGCAGAAGACGTGCGCAAGCTGCTGGAGTCCGCACCGGGCGTGGAAGTGGTGGACGAACCCGTCGCCGGTGGTTATCCCACCCCGGTCACCCACGCCTCGGGCACCGATGCGGTCTACGTGGGCCGCATCCGCGAGGATTTCTCGCATCCGCGCGCGTTCAACCTGTGGGTAGTCTCGGACAACATCCGCAAGGGTGCGGCCTTGAACGCGGTGCAGGTAGCCGAGCTGGTCGCGGCGGAGTCGGCATAATCGAACCGCTAAGGCTATATTCGGCACCGGGAAAAGAGAGGGGAATGCCCGTGACACAGGCTGCGACATCGTGATGAGGCAATTGGTGAGATGCCGTTGCTTGGGCCTGCGTGTCCTGGCTGGTGTGGCCCTGCTGGCCGTCAGCGGCGCGGCGATGGCCCTGGGTCTGGGTGAGATCCGGGTCAAATCACAACCCGGCCAACCGTTGCTGGCCGAAATCCCGATCATTTCCAGCGAGCCGGGCGAGCTGGAACAACTGCAGGTGCGGCTGGCTTCGCCGGTCACCTTCGAACGTGTCGGCCTGGCGCGACCGGAAGGCCTGATCAACAACCTCAGCTTCGCAGTCGCATTGGGCGATGACGGCCGTGCGGTCGTACGCGTCACCAGCCAGGAGCCTGTCCATGTCGCGGCCCTCAATTTCCTGATCGAAGTGGATTGGGGCCAGGGTCGACTGGTACGGGAATATTCGGCACTGGTGGATACGCCAGGCGCGCTGGCCGCCGCCAGCGAGCCGATCATCGACGCCCCGCTGCCGCCGCCTTCCAACACCATTATCCGGGAGCCTGCAGCCGTCATTGCGAGCGAACCCGTTTCCACATCAGTGGAAACTCCGTCTCCTGTCGCTCCGGCCACTCCGGCATCCGCTCCCGCGGCTGCCCGCTCAGCCGCGGCGCCCCCGGCACCCGCGATCACGGCTGCGGCCAATGGCCAGGTCGAAGTGCAACGCGGCCAGACTCTTTCCCGGATCGCGCGTGACCTGGGCCAGGGCTACAGCCTGGATCAGACCATGCTGGCGTTGCTGCGGGCCAATCCCGAGGCATTCATCAACGGCAACATCAATCGCCTGAAGCAGGGCGCGGTGCTGCGTGTCCCGGAGTCGGCAGAACACGCGCGGCTTGGCGAGTCCGAAGCCGCCGCGCTGGTCCGCGAGCAGATGGCCGAATGGCGCCAGGCGCGCCGGCCCATACCGCAACCCGTCGAGTCGGTGGCCACCACGGCGGCCCCGGCGCCGGCCCGTGCGCCGACCACGGCCCCGAAGGTCGCCGAGGCAAGGCTTGAAATCGCACCGCCCGCTGCCAGCGTGGCGAAACGGGCGGGAACACAATCCGGCATTGATGCCGAAGGCGAGGGTGACATGCTGGCGAACCAACAATTGACGCTGACCAAGGAAGAGTTGGCAGCGCGCGAATCAGAAGTGCAGGACTTGCGCGCCCAGGTTGCCCAACTGGAAACCATCAAGCAGCAGCAGGGCAAGCTGATCGCGATGAAGGACAGCGAGCTGGCCGCCGCGCAGCAGCGCCTGGCCAAATCGCAGGGTGATGCTTCGCAACCATTGTGGATGTGGGCCGGGTTGGGCCTGCTGGTGGCCGGCCTGGTGGTGGGCTGGCTGATCAGCCGTCGCAAGCAGGTGGTTGTGGTACCGAAGCGTTCGAGCTATGACAGCGCGGCGCTGGCTGCGGCGATGCCGGGCGCCGAAAGCCCGCGCGAGCAAGTCGCAGAAACCGTGGACGCGGCAGTCGATGCGCAGGAAGCGGACGAAATCCCGGCGACGCTTGCGGAAGACGAAGACGAGACCGCTTCCGCCTCCACTCCGACGTCATCATTCGCCCCGCAGTCCTGGACCACGGCGGCGGTCAAGCCCACCTGGCACACGGGCGATGGCGGTCTGAACGTGGCGCCCCTGAACGCCGCGCCGGCCGGGCGCGAACGCCTGGAGCTGGCCATTGCCTACCTGGACCTGGGCGACCTGGACACCGCCCGCGACCTGCTCAACGAAGTGATTGCCGGCGGCGATGACGCCGCGCGCAAAGAAGCGACGCAACTGCTGCGCGAGCTCGGTTGACCGCAATGGAACGCCGCTGATGCGGTATGCGCTTGGTGTCGAGTACGACGGCAGCGATTTCCGGGGCTGGCAACGACTCAGTGCGCATGGGCAGCCGGGTCAGCCGACCGTGCAGGCCGCGTTGGAGGATGCGTTGTCCTCGGTCGCAGCAACGCCGGTCCAGGTGGTCTGCGCCGGACGCACCGATGCCGGTGTGCATGCCCAATGCCAGGTGGTGCACTTCGACAGCGAGGCAGCGCGCACCCCGCGCAGCTGGAGCCTGGGCACGACCACGCGCCTGCCGGCTTCGATCTGCGTGCGCTGGTGCCTGCCGGTGGCGGCCGATTTCAACGCGCGCTTCTCGGCTCGCGCTCGCCGTTACCGCTATCGCATCCTCAACCGTGCAGTGCGTCCGGCATTGGGCCGTGAACAACTTAGCTGGGAACGCCTGCCGCTGGACGCCGAGGCGATGCATCGAGCGGCGCAGGCGCTACTGGGCGAAAACGACTTCAATGCCTTCCGCGCCGTGCATTGCCAGGCGCCGCATGCGGTGCGTGACCTGCAGGCGATTTCCATCGTGCGCGAAGGTGAACAGGTGATCGTCGAATTGCAGGCCAACGCGTTCCTGCACCATATGGTGCGCAACATCGTAGGTTCGTTGCTGATGGTGGGCCGGGCAGAGCGGCCGCAAGCGTGGATCGTCGAACTGCTCGCAGGTCGCGATCGCGCGCTGGCGGGACCGACCGCGCCCGCGGGCGGGCTGGTGTTCCTGGGGCCGCTGTACCCGGCGCAGTGGGGGTTGCCGGGGGAAGTGACGATGGGAGCGGGAGCGAGAAACGAGTAGAGAGCAACGAGTGGAAAGAAACGAGGAACGAGTGCTCGGGATACCGGCGAACGCCGGGAGCGTCTTATCAAAGCGGAACCGGCCCTCCGTTTTGGTTTCCCGTTCCCCTGTTTGTCTATAGTGCGCAGCACTACAGAAGTAAAAATGAATTCCAATGCGCGCTGGAATGACAAATACTCGTTCTTGGTTCCTCATCACTCGTTTCTCGCTGCTACTCTCATGCCCCACACCCGAATCAAATTCTGTGGCCTGACCCGCGCCGAGGATGTGCGCCTGGCGGTGGAGCTGGGTGTGGATTACATCGGCCTGGTATTTGCATCGCGGAGTCCGCGCAAGCTGTTGCTGGGGCAGGGCCGCATGCTGCGTGAATTGGTTCCCGAGGAAATCGCCGTAGTCGCGCTGGTGATGGACAACACCGCGGTGGAGGTCGAGGCTGTCCTCGAAAACATCCGCCCCGATCTGCTCCAGTTCCACGGTGCAGAAGATGACGCGACCTGCGCGGCTTTTGCAGTGCCCTTCTTCAAGGCCATCGCCATGGGCGGCGGCGCTGCGGTACTGGACCGCGTGGCCGCATATCCATCCGCACACGGCTATCTTTTCGACGGTCACGCGGAAGGTGAGCAGGGGGGGAGCGGACAGCGCTTCGACTGGAAGCGCCTGCCGCGGGATATCGGCAGGCCATCCCTGCTGGCGGGGGGGCTGAATGGCGGCAACGTCGCCCTGGCCATTGCCAATGCGCAGCCTTGGGGAGTGGATGTTTCCAGCGGCATCGAATCCGCGCCGGGCCTGAAGGATGCGGAGAAAATGCGTCATTTCATGGACCAGGCCAGGCGTGCGGACAGCCTGCGTGTCTGATTCCTGATTCCTGCACCCGTTCCCGCTCGCGCCATTCAAGCTTGTGCCGCCCGTGATCGTGGTCAGCCTGGCAAGGCAGCAATCGGCGACAGGTCGCGCTGCAACCATTGCGCCAGCAGTGGCAGGCGTGGGTCAGTGGAATGCTTCGGTGCACACAGGATCCAGGCGCCCGTGGTTTCGGTGAAACCCCACGGCGCCAGCAGACGCCCCGACGCGAGATCATCGCCTACCAGTTGCTGTGGAGCGATGGCAATGCCCAGCCCGGCAATGGCAGCTTCCAGCAGGTAGTACAGATGGGCGAAGCCGGCTTGGAAACGCAACGCCGCGGGATCGATGCCCTGGGCCAGCGCCCAGTCGGGCCATGCCTGCCGGCGCGAAGCGGTATGCAGCAGTTCGGCTTCGAGCAGAGCCGGGAGCGATGCTTCCATCAACTTCGCGGCACCGGAATAGCGGGGGCTGAAGACAGGGCCGATGCGTTCCGGAGCCAGTTCCCACACCTGCCATTCGGGCGGCCAAGGCTTTTCCGCCAGCAACAATGCGGCGTCGAGGCCGCGCAGCTGCCCATCGAATTCGCCTTCCTGGGCAGAAAAATGCAGCTTCACTTCCGGTAATTCCCGGGCCAGCCGGTCCAGGCGCGGGATCGCCCAGCGCGCCAGCAGGCTGCCCGGGCAACCCAGCACCAAAGGCGCCGACGCCGTATTCCGCCGCAAGCCGGCCCAGGACTCCTGCAACTGGCCAAACGCCAGTCCCGCAGCGTCGCGCAGGCGGGCGCCGGCAGGGGTCAGGGCCAGACCGCGGCCCTGGCGTACGAACAATGGCTCGCCCAGCTCCTGTTCCAGCACCCGCACCTGGCGGCTGACTGCACCATGGGTTACGTGCAACTCGCTCGCCGCCCGGCTGATGCTTTCCAGTCGGGCGGCAGCCTCGAAGGCTCGCAAGGCATTCAGCGGTGGCAGGGGGCGGCTCATCGTCATGTGAGTTTAGCTGAGGTGTTGCTACGATTTCATCCCTTTTTCCGCATGGACCTGTGCGTTACAGTGCCGGCCTTCCCGGATCGTGGCCGTCGCCGCTGGTCCTCCGCGCAGAGACCTCCATGAGCAATCCAGCCATTGTCGATTACCACGCCTATCCCGATGCCAACGGCCATTTCGGGCGCTATGGCGGCCGTTTCGTCGCCGAAACGTTGATCGGCCCGTTACAGGAACTCGCGGCCGCCTACGACGCGGCGCGCGTGGATCCGGCCTTCATCGCCGAGTTCGAAAAAGACCTCAAGCATTACGTCGGCCGCCCGAGCCCGATCTATGAAGCCGAACGCCTGTCGCGCGAAGTCGGCGGCGCCCGCATCCTGCTCAAGCGCGAGGACCTGAACCATACCGGCGCGCACAAGATCAACAACACCATTGGCCAGGCGCTGCTGGCCAGCCGCATGGGCAAGACCCGGATCATCGCCGAGACCGGCGCCGGCCAGCACGGCGTGGCCAGCGCCACCGTGGCCGCGCGACTGGGTCTGGAATGCGTGGTGTACATGGGCGCGACCGACATCGAGCGCCAGAAGATCAACGTCTACCGGATGAAGCTGCTGGGCGCGACGGTGGTGCCGGTGACTTCGGGATCGCAGACCCTCAAGGACGCATTGAACGAGGCGATGCGTGACTGGGTGACGAATGTGCAGGACACGTTCTACATCATCGGCACCGTGGCCGGCCCGGATCCTTATCCGCGCATGGTCCGCGATTTCAATGCCGTGGTCGGGCACGAGGCGCGCGCGCAGATGCTGGCGGACTACGGTCGCTTGCCTGATGTCATCACCGCCTGCGTCGGCGGCGGAAGTAATGCCATCGGCCTGTTCCATGCCTTCCTCAATGATGCGGAAGTGAAGATCGTCGGCGCCGAAGCGGCGGGTGACGGCATTGACACCGGTCGCCATGCCGCTTCGATCGCCGCGGGCCGGCCGGGCGTGCTGCATGGCAATCGCACCTATGTGATCTGCGACGACGACGGCCAGATCACCGAGACCCATTCGGTTTCCGCCGGCCTGGATTACCCGGGCGTGGGCCCGGAGCATTCCTTCCTCAGTGATGCCGGCCGTGCGCAATATGTCGGCATCACCGATGACGAAGCGCTGGCCGCGTTCCACACCCTGGCCCGTACCGAGGGCATTCTGGCGGCGCTGGAATCCAGCCATGCCGTCGCCCAGGCGATCAAGCTGGCGCGCGACCTGCCGAAGGACGCGCTGGTCCTGTGCAACCTGTCGGGGCGCGGCGACAAGGACGTGCATACCATCGCTGCTCGCGAGGGTTTCGCGCTATGAGCCGGATCAAGCAACGTTTCGCAGAACTCAAGTCCGTTGGCCGCAAGGCCCTGATCCCCTTCATCACTGCGGGCGATCCTTCGCTGGAAGCGACCGTGCCGGTGATGCATGCACTGGTTGCGGCCGGCGCCGACGTGATCGAACTGGGGGTGCCGTTTTCCGACCCCATGGCCGACGGCCCGGTCATCCAGCGGAGTTCCGAACAGGCGCTGCGGCGCGGTGCGGGCTTGCGTTATGTCTTGCAGGTGGTCAATGAATTCCGCCATGGCGACGCTGATACCCCGGTGGTGCTGATGGGCTATCTGAATCCGGTCGAGATCCACGGTAATGGGCGTTTTGCCGAGGAAGCTGTCCAGGCCGGCGTGGACGGGATCCTGCTGGTCGACCTGCCGCCCGAGGAGGCCGCGGAGACGCGCGAAATATTCACCCGCCAGGGCCTGGACCTGATCGCACTGGCCTCACCGACTACCTCGCCCGAGCGGATGACCCTGCTCTGCGGCTCCGCGCAGGGATATCTGTATTACGTGAGCTTCGCCGGGGTCACTGGCGCTGGTCATCTGGATACCCAGGCAGCGGGCTTGCGCCTGCACGAGCTGCGCGCGCAATCAACCGTGCCGGTGGTGGCTGGTTTTGGCATCAAGGACGCGGCCAGCGCCGCGGCCATGGCAATCGAGGCCGATGGCGTGGTGGTCGGCAGTGCGCTGGTCGCCCGTATGGCAGGTGCCACCACCCCTGAAGCGGCGGCATCGCGGGCCACCGCATTCCTGCTGCCGCTGCGCCAGGCGCTGGATGCCTGAACCCAAAACCGGCGCCTGGGCTAAACTCACGGGCTGGTCCAAGCGCCGAAACTGAACGGGGCATCGCAAACACATGGCAAACGCATGAGCTGGCTGAGCAAACTGATGCCGTCGGGCATCCGCACCCAGGCGGGGACCAACAAGAACAAGCGCAGCGTGCCGGAAGGCCTGTGGGAAAAATGCGAGCGCTGCGGCTCGGTTCTTTATCGGCCTGAGCTGGAAGAGAACCTGGAGGTCTGCCCCAAGTGCAGTTTCCACATGGCGATCCGTGCGCGGGCGCGGCTGGTGGCGTTGTTCGACAGCGGCGAAACCATCGAGATCGGTGCTGGGCTGGGTCCCACGGATGCGCTGAAGTTCAAGGACCAGAAGAAATACGCCGACCGCATCAAGGCTTCGCAGAAGTCCACCGGCGAGCGCGATGCGCTGGTCGTGTTGCAGGGCCAGTTGAAGGAGCGGCCGCTGGTCGCTGCCGCTTTCGATTTCGCCTTCATGGGTGGCTCGATGGGCTCGGTCGTCGGAGAGCGCTTCGCCCTTGGTGCCGAGCGTGCCCTTGAGATCGGTTCCCCGTTCGTATGCTTCTCAGCCAGTGGCGGCGCGCGCATGCAGGAAGGCCTGTTCTCGCTGATGCAGATGGCCAAGACTTCTGCCGCGCTGGGCCGCCTGCGCGAAGCGGGCCTGCCTTACATCTCGGTCATGACCCATCCGACCACCGGCGGCGTCTCGGCCTCGTTCGCCATGCTCGGCGACATCAACCTGGCCGAGCCCGAGGCGTTGATCGGTTTCGCCGGCCCGCGCGTGATCGAGCAGACCGTGCGCGAAACCCTGCCGGAAGGCTTCCAGCGTTCCGAGTTCCTGGTCGAACACGGCGCCATCGACCAGATCTGCGACCGCCGCGAGCTGCGTGACCGCCTCGCCGACCTGCTGGCGCTGATGATGCGGCATTCGAAGCCGGGCGACGCGCTGCTGGTGGACGCCGCATGAGCCGCAAATATTTCGGTACCGATGGCATCCGCGGTCGCGTGGGCGAAGGCCCGATCTCGGCCGATTTCATGCTCCGCCTGGGCAATGCCTACGGTCATGCGCTGCGTGCGTCCGCGGCCACTGCGGATGACTGGCGCAAGCCGCGGGTGATTATCGGCAAGGACACGCGCATTTCCAATTACATGTTCGAGGCCGCGCTGGAGGCCGGGCTGGTCGCGGCAGGCGTGGACGTGGAATTGATGGGACCGATGCCGACGCCGGCGGTGTCGCACATGACCCATTCGCTGCTTGCCGATGGCGGCATCGTGATTTCCGCTTCGCACAATCCGCATTACGACAACGGCATCAAGTTCTTCTCGGCCCAGGGCGAGAAACTCGATGACACTGCCGAGCTCGCCATCGAGGCCGCACTGGAACAGCCTTTCAGTACCGTGCCTTCAGAGCAGCTGGGCAAGGCGATACGCACCCGCGATGCCATCGGCCGCTACGTCGAAGCCTGCAAGAACTCGGTGCCGCGGCTGTTCGATCTGGATGGCATGCGCATGGTGGTGGACTGCGCCAACGGCGCCACCTACCAGGTCGGGCCGATCGTGCTCCGCGAACTCGGCGCGCGCGTGGAGGTGATGGGCGCCGAGCCCAATGGCGTGAACATCAACGATGGCGTCGGGTCCACCCATCCGGAAGCGCTGGCGGCACGCGTGCGCGAATCGGGCGCGGCCCTCGGCATCGCCTTCGATGGCGATGGCGACCGGGTCCTGTTCGTGGATGGCGACGGTGCCATCGTCGATGGCGACGGCCTGATCTACGTGCTGGCCAACGACTGGAAGCAAAGCGGGCGCCTGCGTGGTCCGGTCGTCGGTACCCTGATGAGCAATTACGGCCTGGAACGTGCCTTCGCCGAGGCCGGCATCGCCTTCCAGCGGGCCAAGGTCGGCGACCGCCACGTGCACCAGGCGCTGGTCGAAGGACAGGGCAACCTGGGTGGCGAGGCATCGGGGCATCTGATGTGCCTGGACCGTACCAGTACCGGCGACGGCATCATCAGTGCGTTGCAGGTGCTGGAAGTACTGCGCCGTACCGGCAGGTCATTGCGCGAGGCGCTGGCCGGGTTGGTCATGGTCCCGCAGAAAACCATCAATGTGCGATTGGCCAACGGTGTCAAGCCGACCGAAGCCGAAAGCGTGAAAGTCGCGTTGGCTGAAGCACAAGCCGCGGTATTGGGCCGTGGGCGTGCCTTCCTGCGACCTTCCGGTACGGAGCCGGTGGTGCGGGTTACGGTGGAAGCCGATGACGATGTATTGATGCAGAACACGTTGGACAAGCTGGCCGATGCGGTGCGTGCGGTGGCTTAGCTTTTCCTTCTCCCCTCGGGAGAAGGTGCCCGACGGGCGGATGCGGGAGTGGGCGATCAGGTCACATGGCGCGCTCCCCAGTACTTCATTCTTCTTCCCTGATCCGGCGCTATGCGCCACCTTCTCCCGGTGGGAGAACGGAACAAAAGCCAGAGCAAAAACATGACCTCACGAATCCCAACCCTCGATATCACCCGTTTCGACACCGATCGCGAGGCATTCGTGGCCGAGCTCGGCGCCGCTTACCGCGAATGGGGTTTTGCCGGCATCCGCAACCACGGCATCCCGCAAGAGGCGATCGATGCCGCCTACGACGTGTTCCGGAATTTCTTCGCCCTGCCGGAGGAAACCAAGCTCAAATACCACGTGCCCGGCAGTGGCGGCGCGCGTGGCTACACCCCGTTCGGGGTGGAAACGGCGAAGGATTCCAAGCACTTCGACCTGAAGGAGTTCTGGCACATTGGCCGCGAGATCCCGCGTGATTCGAAATACGCCGGGTCGATGCCGGCGAACTTGTGGCCGGATGAAGTCCCTGGCTTTCGCGAACACGGCTACGGCCTGTATGAAGCGCTCGACACGCTGGGTTCGCGCGTGCTGTGCGCCCTGGCACTTCACCTGGGCCTGGACGGGGACTATTTCGCCGACAAGACCGACTCCGGCAATTCCATCCTGCGCCCCATCCACTATCCGCCGATCACCGCCGGCGACATTCCCAACGTCCGTGCGGGCGCGCACGAGGACATCAACCTGATCACCCTGCTGGTCGGGGCCAGTGCAGCGGGTCTGGAAGTGCGCTCGCAACAGGGCGAATGGGTGCCGTTTACTTCCGATGCGGACACCATCGTGGTCAATATCGGCGACATGCTGCAACGCCTGACCAATCACGTGTATCCATCCACCACCCATCGGGTCACCAACCCGCCGGGCGAACAGGCGCGCAAGCCGCGCTATTCGGTGCCGTTCTTCCTGCACCCCAATCCGGATTTCCTGATCGACGTGCTGCCGTCCACGATCAGCGCCGACAATCCCAAACGCTACCCCGAGCCGATCACCGCACAGGGTTACCTGGAAGAGCGCCTGCGCGAGATCAAGCTCAAGTAACTGTGGTGGCTGGCGCTGGCGCTTAATTGATCCTGCGGATCTTTCGCGAATTCCTGCCCATCCGTCCCAGCACCAGTCGCTGCGGCAGATGCCGGGCGACGAAATGAGCCAGTCGATAGACACGTCCCGGGACCACGATCACCCGGCCGCGTTCGACTCCTTCGATTCGGGCCCGGGCCACCGCATCGGGCTGCAGCCAGGCCCATCCGGGTAATAGCGACATCATTTCCCGGGTGCCGTTGATGTCGTGGAATCCGGACCAGGTGAAGCCCGGGCACAGTGCAGTCACGTACACGCCACGATCGCTTTTTTCCAGTGACAGCGATTCGCTGAACTTGACCAGACAAGCCTTGGCCGCGGCGTACAGGGTCTGCCCGTCGGCACCCGGGACCAGTGCGGCAAACGAGGCTACGTTGTGGATGCGGCCATTGCCGGCAGCGCGGATCATGGGCAACAACCGCCAGGTCAGTTCAAGGACCGCGCCGACCCTCACCTGCAGGAATTGCGCGTGGACCCGGCCAGTCCCTGGTCAGGTAGCGACCCGGCACCCCTTAGCCGGCGTTGTTCACCAGGATCCGCACCGCCCCAAGCCGCCACGCTGGATCTCGGCGACCAGGGTCGCCGGTGCCAGCCTGTCTCCCAGATCGGCGGCAATCACTTCAACCGGAACCTGGCCGCGCAGCTCGGTTGCCAGCTGTTCCAGCTTGTCCCCGCGGCGGGCTGTCAGGATCAGCGGCACAGCGCGACGTGCGTATTCGCGCGCTATGGCAGCGCCGATGCCACTGGAGGCGCCGGTGACCAGCGCCCATCCTGGGTTTGATCCGGAGCTGTGGCCAACGGAAGTCGCGGAAACCATGAAGCTACCTGCTGGATCGGGTCGGGGAGGGCGTATGGGCTATCCTTTGCGGCCCCAGAAGCGGGCCCGACAGGAAAAAGCGATGCGTAGCAAGATCGTAGCCGGAAACTGGAAACTGCATGGCAACCGAGGTTTTGCCACCGGACTGGTGGCTGAACTGGTGGCGAGTCTGCCCGTGGTCGGGGTCGAGATGGTGGTGCTGCCGCCGTTGCCCTACCTGGGCGAACTGATCGAGGACTTCGAGGGCCACGCCATCGCCTTCGGCGCCCAGGATGTCAGCTGCAACGAAAAAGGCGCCTACACCGGTGAGGTTTCCGCGGCGATGCTGGTCGAAGTGGGTGCCCGTTATGGCCTGGTCGGCCACTCCGAGCGACGCCAGTACCATGGCGAAAGCAGCGAACTCGTGGCAGCGAAGTTCCAGGCAGCGAAAGGCGCCGGGCTCATTCCCATCCTCTGCGTCGGTGAAACCCTGGAGCAGCGCGAGGCCGGCCAAACCGAGGCGGTGATCGCGGCCCAGTTGCAGCCGGTGCTTGATCTGGTCGGAGTGGAGGCTTTCAGTGGGGCAGTGGTGGCTTATGAGCCCATCTGGGCCATCGGCACGGGCCGCACCGCCAGCCCGGAACAGGCGCAGACCGTACATGCCTTCATTCGTGGCGTGGTCAAGGCCCGCGATGCTAGAATTGGCGATTCGCTGCCGCTGCTGTATGGCGGGAGCGTCAAGCCTGACAACGCTGCGGAACTGTTTGCGCAAGCCGATGTCGATGGCGGACTGGTCGGTGGCGCCTCCCTGGTGGCTGGTGAATTTCTGGCCATCGCCCGGGCGGCGGCAGGTTGATCAGGACACTAGATTTGTTAGAGCACCTCTTTTAAGAGCTTCACTTTCAAGAACACCACTTGCAAGTCCGGCGCAGTTTGCCGGGCTTCTTCAAATTCGATCGAGATCCATGAAATGTTGATGTTGACCCTCAATGTAATTTACGTGCTGATCGCCATCGCGATCATCGCCCTGGTGCTGATGCAGCGCGGCAGCGGTGCGGCGGCCGGTTCCGGCTTCGGTGCGGGCGCCTCGGGCACCGTATTCGGCGCCAGTGGCGCGTCGAACTTCCTTTCAAAGAGCACCAAGTGGCTGGCCATCACCTTCTTCGCCATCAGCCTGTTCATGGCCTGGAACGCATCCCACAGGGCGCGTCCGGTAGTGGAACAAAACCTCGGCGTGATGGCTGAACAACCCGTGCCTGCCGCAGCGGGTGAATTGCCCAAGCAAGCGCAGCCGTCCACCGTCCCCAGCGCTCCTGCCGGCATTCCTTCGACTGGCCCGGCAGTGCCGTCGGCGCCGGCTGCGACCATGCCGGCGCAAACGACTCCGGTGGAAGTGGAAAACACGCCCGCCAAGCCTGCGCCGCAACCGGCCACACCCGCGCAAGGCGGCTGAAGCCGGTTACAATAGTCAACGCGTCGGGGCATGCCCCGACGCATATGTTTGCCCAGGTGGCGGAATTGGTAGACGCACTACCTTGAGGTGGTAGCGGCGAAAGTCGTAGGGGTTCGAGTCCCCTCTTGGGCACCAAGATGCGGATCCCTTTCAAAGCCCGCGCTCGCAAGGCGCGGACTTTACAATTGGGAGACGTGAGAAGTCTGCGGAGCAAGCGCGCGATCAGCGCCTTTCCCGCAGGGAAACCAACCGAGGACCACGCGTGCTGGCCGAATACCTGCCGACCCTGTTGTTCCTGATCGTCGCTACCGGCATCGGCATCTCGCTGATGGTGATAGGACGGATCATCGGTCCCCGTCGCCCCGATGCGCAGAAGCTCTCGCCTTACGAGTGCGGTTTCGAGCCCTTCGAGGACGCGCGCATGAAGTTCGACGTGCGCTATTACCTGATCGCCATCCAGTTCATCGTCTTCGACCTGGAAATCATCTTCATCATGCCTTGGACCCTGGTCTTCCAGGAGCTGGGCGCGCGCGGGCTGGTCACCATGGGTCTGTTCGTGGGCATGCTGTTCCTTGGATTCATCTACGTCTGGAAGAAGGGAGCCCTGGAATGGGAGTGATCCTGTGAGTGTGATCGGGACTCTCGATCGGCTGATGACCAGCCCGATCCCGCAGGGGCGGGTCGACGACATCCTGCGTCCGGACGGCGACAACCCGCTGCTGGAGAAGGGCTACGTCACCACTAGCGTCGATGCGTTGATGAACTGGGCGCGTACCGGCTCGATGTGGCCGATGACCTTCGGCCTGGCCTGCTGTGCGGTCGAGATGATGCACGCCGGCGCATCGCGCCTGGACCTGGACCGCTATGGCGTGGTGTTCCGCCCGTCGCCGCGCCAGTCCGACGTGATGATTGTCGCCGGCACCCTGGTCAACAAGATGGCACCGGCGTTGCGCAAGGTCTACGACCAGATGCCGGAACCGAAGTGGGTCATCTCCATGGGCAGCTGCGCCAATGGCGGCGGCTACTACCATTACTCGTATTCGGTGGTGCGCGGCTGCGACCGCATCGTGCCGGTCGACGTCTACGTGCCGGGCTGCC
>JBDTPP010000019.1:0-32843 GCA_039932615.1 Pseudoxanthomonas sp. | reverse complement strand
TCCTGTCGTTCATCGTCTGGGCGCACCACATGTTCACCGTGGGCATGCCGCTGGGTGGCGAGATCTACTTCATGTTCGCGACCATGTTGATTGCGATCCCGACCGGGGTGAAGGTGTTCAACTGGGTCAGCACCATGTGGCGCGGCTCGCTGACCTTCGAAACGCCGATGCTGTGGGCGATCGCCTTCGTGATCCTGTTCTCCATCGGCGGATTCTCCGGACTGATGCTGGCCATCGTGCCGGCCGACTTCCAGTACCACGACACCTATTTCGTGGTCGCGCACTTCCATTACGTGCTGGTCACCGGCGCGCTGTTCGGCATCATCGCCGCGGTGTATTACTGGTGGCCGAAGTGGTCGGGCCGCATGTACAGCGAGTTCTGGGGCAAGTTCCACTTCTGGTGGAGCATGGTCTTCGTCAACCTGCTGTTCTTCCCGCAGCACTTCCTGGGCCTGGCCGGCATGCCGCGCCGCATCCCCGACTACAACCCGGTATTCGCGGACTGGAATTTCATCAGTTCCATCGGCGCTTTCGGCATGTTCGTCACTCCGTTCCTGATGGCCACGATCCTGTTGAGCTCGCTGCGCAACGGGGCCAAGGCCGAAGCGCGCGCCTGGGAAGGTGCCAGGGGCCTGGAGTGGACCGTGCCGTCGCCGGCGCCGCACCACACTTTCACCACGCCGCCGGTGATCCGTCCGGGCGACCTGGCCCACGACGACGTGAGCCACTGACCCGAGGCGAATGAACCGAGATGAGCGACCCGATCCGCCCCGTCGATGACACCGCCGTGCGCCGCAAGCGCGCGCTGCGCACCGCGTTGGTCGTGGGCGGCATCGCGTTGTTGATCTACGCCGGCTTCATCCTGTCGGGCGTGATGGCGACATGAGCGCAGGCAAGTCCAACTCCGCGGGCATGCTGAAACTGATCGGGGTATCGCTGGCCGCGTTCGCCTTCACCTTCTCGCTGGTGCCGCTGTACCGCATCGCCTGCGAGAAGGTCTTCGGCATCCGCCTGGAACAGGGCCCCGGTGCAGCCAAGGCGTTAGCGCTGGCGCCGAAGGCGCGCACGGTGACCGTGCAGTTCGACGGCGGGGTGAACTCGAAGCTGCCGTGGGCATTCCATCCGGAACAACTGACCATGCAGGTGGTTCCTGGCGAGGTGAACGAAGCCAAGTATTTCGCCCGCAACGACAGCGCGCGCGCGATCGTCGGCAGTGCGGTGCCTTCAGTGGCGCCGGCGCGCGCCTCGGGCCATTTCACCAAGACCGAATGCTTCTGCTTCACCGCCCAGACCCTTCAGGCCGGCGAAAGCCGCGATATGCCGGTTCGCTTCATCGTCGATCCCGACTTGCCGTCCGACATCGGCACCATCACCTTGTCCTACACCTTCTTCAAGAACGAGACCCTTACCAGCCAGTTGGGCACCGGCAAGACCTCGTCCTCGCCGCTCGCGGCACCGTAACGCCACAATCGAAGCAAGAACCGCACTCTCCACCGGATCAGCAACAGGAAAGATTCCGCCATGGCCCAATCGCATTCGCCGGACGCCAACGTCTACTACGTACCGCACCACAGCAAGTGGCCGTTCGTGGGCTCCATCGCCATGTTCACCACCATGCTCGGCGTGGCCAACTGGCTCAACGAAACGGCGTGGGGCAAGTGGATGTTCTTCGCCGGCATCTTCATGTTATGCGCCACGCTGTTCATGTGGTTTGGCGACGTGATCCGCGAATCAGTCACCGGCACCTACAACAAGCAGGTGGATGTGTCGTTCCGCATGGGCATGGTCTGGTTCATTTTCTCCGAAGTCATGTTCTTCGGCGCCTTCTTCGGTGCTTTGTTCTATGCGCGCAACCTTGCGTTGCCGTGGCTGGGTGGCGCCGGCGATGGGGTGATGACCAATGCGCTGCTGTGGGAAGGCTACAGCGCGGCCTGGCCGACCGCTGGCCCGGGCCAGGTCGGTGGCGCCTTCCAGACCATTCCGGCCTGGGGCCTGCCGCTGCTCAACACCCTGATCCTGTTGAGCTCGGGCGTGACCCTGACTATCGCCCACCATGCACTGAAGGCCGCCAACCGCAAGCAGGTGCTGATCTGGCTGGGCCTGACCGTGATCCTTGGCGGCCTGTTCCTGACCTTCCAGGCCGAGGAATACATCCACGCCTACAAGGAATTGAACCTGACCCTGGGTTCGGGCATCTACGGCTCCACCTTCTTCATGCTCACCGGTTTCCACGGCGCGCACGTGTTCCTGGGCACGCTGATGCTGGCGATCATGTGGCTGCGCGTGGCCAAGGGCCACTTCACCAAGGACAACCATTTCGCCTTCGAGGCAGCCGCGTGGTATTGGCACTTCGTCGACGTGGTCTGGCTGGGTTTGTTCCTGTTCGTCTACGTGCTGTAACAGCTCTGAAATCGCCCGCTGCGCGGGCTGGAAATGGCGATGTGGCGCCTGCGGCGCTGTAAATGGTAAAGGGTGAAGTCGGCGGCTATGCCGCCTGCAAAGAGTTCATTTGCAGGCTGCGCAGCCGACTTTGCCATTCACAGCCTGCGCAGCAGGCGACGTGACCGCTACTCAGCCGCCGATCCCGTGCGGCTTGATCACCCCGGTGTAGATGCCCAGCGCCACCAGCAGGATCAGGAGCACGGAAACGGCGATGCGCCGGGTCAGTGCGTTGACGGTACGCTTGCTCTGGCCCTTGTCGACCAGCAGGTAGTACAGACCGGCGCCCAGGTTCCACAGGATCACGACCAGGAACGCGATGATCAGCAGTTTTTCCAGCGAGGGGTTCATTGGCGGTACGTCCAGCGAAGTGCCGACATTATTGCAGCCATGGGCAATGCGCGCATGAGCAGGTCGGTCGGGAAACTGTGGCTGCTGGCGCTGGTCGTGATTGCCCTGTTTTGCCGCGCCGGGGTGTGGCAGCTGGATCGCGCCAAGCAGAAGCAGGCGATGCTGGCGCAGTCCGAAAAAGTACTCGCCGAGCGCAAGCCGCGGGCGTTGTCCGCCGCCGCCGATCCGGCGCGCAGGACTGTGTATGACTGGGCGGCGGGTGAGGGTCGGTTTGCGCCGGCCCCGGCCGTGTTGCTGGACAACCAGAGCCATGCCGATCGCGCCGGCATCCGCGTCTATCGGGTTTTCCTGCCCGATGCCGCGCCGCCGTTGCTGGTCGAACTGGGTTGGCTGCCGCTGCCGGGCGACCGCACGCTTCCGCTCATCGATACGCCTGCCGGCCCGGTACATGTCGCCGGCTTGCTGGCGCCGCCGCCCTCGCCGGGGATTGCCGGGTCACAGGCTGTTGCGCAGGCCGATGGCAACCTGTTGGCAATCGGGCTGGATCGCGCCGAGCTTGCCGCGGTGTTGAGGCTGCCGACCCTGGCGCCGCGCGTGCTCAAGCTGGATCCGGCGTTGAAGCTCGGCTATACCCGCGACCTGGACATCCTGCCCAATACGCTGCCGCCCGAGCGCCATCTGGGCTATGCAGTGCAATGGTTTGGCATGGCGCTTACGGTGTTGATCACCGCGCTGGTGCTGACCTTGCGCAAACGACGGCCGCGTTGAGCGGCTGCGCATGAGAAAATACCGGACATGAATTCGAATTCCCCCATTCCTGCACGACCTGGTTCCAAACAGGCCGATCCCAAGCAGGCAGATTCCAGGCAGTCCGATCCCATGCAGCCCGACCCCGCCCAGGTCCGTCGCGGGCGCTGGATCCTGGTGCTGATCTTCCTGTTGTTCTTCGGTTCGATCTTCGCCGCCGGCGTGCTGCGCTTCAGCGGCTGGCAGCCGCAGGGCACAAGGGTCCACGGGGAAATGTTGCGGCCTGCGATCGACGCGCGCGGCGTGGTGCCGCGGCTCGCCGATGGCAGCGACTATGCATGGCGACCGGCCGAGCGCCTGTGGCGGATCGTGGTGGCGCCACCCGCTGATTGCACGACCCACTGCCAGAAGCTGGCACGCGACCTGGACACGGTATGGCAACTGTTTGGCAACAACGCCGACCATGTCGAAATCCTCTGGGCGGCGGCGCTTCCCGAAGGAACCCCGCCCAGCGCATCACGACGTGTACTGCTGCCCACCGCGGAGTTGCTGGCCAAGCTGCCGCGGGTGAATGATCCGGCTGGCGTGCCGGTCTATGTGATAGACCCCAACGGTTTCGTGATCCTGCGTTATGCGCCGGGCACGGATCCGGGTTTCATCCGCGCCGATGTTTCCAAATTGCTGAAACTGATCTGATGAGCCTGGTCGCCCGCCCTGCCGTGTACCGCCACTTCCACCGCTTCGCCTGGCTGGCCGTATTCCTGACCTTGTGCGTGGTGGTGTTCGGTGCTTTCGTGCGCCTGTCCGATGCAGGACTGAGTTGCCCGGACTGGCCGACCTGTTATGGCCGCGCCGCATGGCCGCAGGCCGCCAGCGAAGTGACCGATCATGTGGCCAGCGCGATCCGCCCATTCGAGACCCACAAGGCCTGGCGCGAACAGGTGCACAGGATGCTGGCCGGCTCATTGGGCGTGCTTGTGTTGCTGCTGGCGGTACTGGCCGCGCGCAAGCGGCGTTACGGCATCGTCCAGATCGCCTTGGCGTCGCTGCTGGTAGCGGCGGCGATTCCGCTGTACATGCGCGGCGAACACGGAGCTGCATCGGCGCTCGCGATAGCCGGCGAAATCATCCTGGTGTCCGCGGCCCTGCGCTGGTCGAACACCGATCTGTCGCGCGTGGCCGTACTGAGCCTTGCGGTGATCATCTTCCAGGCGTTGCTGGGCATGTGGACGGTGACCCTGCTGCTCAAGCCGGTCGTGGTCATGGGCCACCTGCTGGGTGGATTGACCACGTTCGCGTTGCTGCTGTGGATGGCCTGGCGCGCGATCGACCGGCCGATCATCCTGGCCGAAGCGCGTGCATTGAATCGCTGGGTGATTGCCGGCCTGGTGCTGTTGGGACTGCAGATTGCGCTTGGCGGCTGGGTCAGTGCCAACTACGCCGCGTTGTCCTGTGGCGCGGGCAGTTGGTCGGCCGCCAATTTCCCGAAGTGCGTGGGCCATTGGTGGCCGCCGCACGATTTCCGCGAAGGTTTCGTGCTGTGGCGCGGGGTCGGCGTGGATTACGAGGGTGGCGTGCTGGATGGCGCCTCGCGCATCGCCATCCAGATGGCGCACCGTATCGTTGCCGGGCTGTTGGCGCTGTACCTGCTGGTGTTTGCCGTGCGCCTGCTGCGCACGCCGGGCATGCGCGGCTGGGCCACTGCGTTGATCGTGCTGGTGATCAGCCAGGTGTCGCTGGGCATCCTCAACGTCAAGCTGGCGCTGCCGCTGCACGTGGCCGTCGCCCACAACGCCGGTGCCGCGCTGCTGTTGTTCGTGTTGGTGTCGTTGCTGGCGCGCCTGCGCACGCCGGAATGATGAGCATGTCGACTGTCCGCCAGTACTGGAGCCTGACCAAGCCGCGCGTGGTCGCGTTGATCGTGTTCACCGCACTGGTCGGCATGCTCCTGGCCATTGATGGCATGCCCGATGCGCAGCAGTTCAAGCGTGGCGCGCTGGGTTTCCTCGGCATCTGGCTGGCAGCATCCAGTGCCGCCGCGATCAACCAGATCCTGGACGCGCGCATCGACGCGAAGATGGCGCGGACCTCGTGGCGCCCGCTGGTGGTCGGCCAGCTCAAGCCCTGGCAGGCGCTCGTGTTCGCACTGGTGCTGGCCGCCTTGTCGATGACCGTGCTGGTGATGTGGGTCAATACCATCACCGCGCTGCTGACCTTCGCCTCGCTGATCGGTTATGCGGTGGTCTACACCGTGTTCCTGAAACGGGCCACGCCGCAGAACATCGTCATCGGCGGCGTCGCCGGCGCCGCGCCGCCGTTGCTCGGCTGGGCCGCGGTCACCGGCATGACCGGCGAGTGGGACTGGCCGTATGCGTTGCTGCTGGTGCTGATCATCTTCGTGTGGACGCCGCCGCATTTCTGGGCGCTGGCGATTTTTCGCCGCGACGATTACGCGCGCGCGCTGGTGCCGATGCTGCCGGTGACCCACGGCGTGACCTACACGCGCTGGCAGATCCTGTTCTACACCGTGCTGCTGGTGGAAGTGACCGTGCTGCCGGTGATCTTCGGCATGAGCGGACTTTTCTACCTGGGCGGCGCGCTGGTCCTGGGGGCGGTCTTCCTGTGGTACGCGTGGCGCCTGCTGGATCCGCCCGACGAATTCTTCCCGATGCGCGTATTCAACTACTCCATCATCTACCTGATGGCGTTGTTCGCGTTCCTGCTGGCCGACCATTGGCTGATGCCGCTGCTGCAACCGGCGGCGCTGGCAGGGTGATCCCGCGCAGATCGCAGGAGCGCCGCTTGGGCGCGATGCCCTTCGGCCCCGTCGCGCAAGAGCATCGCGGGCAAGGCCCGCTCCTGCATCCGGCTTACTCGGGCAGCAGGTATTCCTGCCAGAAGCGCATCGTGGCGGCGCCGTAGTAGTCGCTGTTGGTCTTCTTCTTGAAGCCGTGGCCTTCATCGGCATACATCAGGAACCAGACCGGCGTGCCGTTGCCGCGTACGGCCTTCACGATCTGCTCGGCTTCGGTATAGGGCACCCGCGGATCATTGCGCCCCTGCGCCACGAACAGCGGCGAGGTGATCCGGTCGGCGTGGTTGAGAGGCGAGATGCGGTCGAACACCGCCTTCATTTCCGCTAGTCGCTCGTCGCCGTACTCGGCGCGGCGCAGGTCGCGGCGATAGCTTTCGGTATTGTTGAGGAAGGTGCCGAAGTGGGAGATGCCGACGGTATCAACGCCGGCACGGATGCGGTCACCGTAATGCATCAACGAGGCCAGCACCATGTAGCCGCCATAGCTACCGCCGGATACGCCGACCCGCCTTGCATCGAGTTCCGGCTGCGTGGCGATCCAGTCCAGCAGCGCGCCGATGTCCTTCACCGAATCCTCGCGCTTGTCCGCATTGTCCAGGGTCAGGTAGGTCTTGCCGTAGCCGGAGGACCCGCGCACGTTGGGTACCAGCACCGCGACGCCAAGTTCGTTGGCCAGGAACTGCGCGTTGGGATTGAAGGAGGGCACGGCCTGGCTTTCCGGGCCGCCGTGGATGCTGATCACCACGGGCAGCTTGCCACTGGGTGGAAGTTTGGCCGGGCGATAGTAAAACGCAGGGATGGTGCGCCGGCTCTTGCCTGACAGGCCTCCATCCACATTGTCGAACGTAGGGAAGCGGACCAAGGTGGGTGCGACGAACCTGGCGGCATCCAGCCCGCCGACTTCGCTGCGCGTCCAGCGCACCAGCGATCCCTGCTGCAGGTCGATCACGTGCACGTCGCTCGGGGAAGTCGCGGTGTTGAGACTCAGGGCCAGGCGCTTGCCGTCCGCCGAGAAGCCGATGCCGCCGATCACCCCGAGCGGAAGCGCCGGCAGTTCCACCGGGCGATTATCGGGCAACGACAGCACGTGCAGCTTGCCGATGCCATCCTCGTTGGTGACGAAGGCCAGGTGCTTGCCGTCTGCCGCGATGTCCATGTCTTCCACGTCCCACGGGATCTCGCCGCTCAACTGCAAGAGCTTGCCACTGGCGGGGTCATGGAAACGCAGGGTCTTGAACTCGCTTGCCTTGCCTTCGAACGGCTCGTCGGAAATGAAATACGCGGCCTCGCCGCCGGGTGCGAACCTGAATCCACCGAACGCCGCCTTGCCGCCATCAACGGGAAACAGTTCCAGCTTGCCGCTGGCGATATCGACTTCCCCGGGCACCGATTCGTTTGCTGAAACGTACTTCATCACCAGCAGGCGCTTGCCATCCGGGGAGAAATCCATCGCACTCCAACTGCCACCGGCCGTCACCAGTGCGCGCGTCGTACCTGCCCGGGTATCGCGCAGCCAGACATCGCGATCGGTGCCGTTGCGGGCGGTACTCGTATAGGCCATCAGGCCGCCATCGCGGCTCAACACGACGCCGCTATTCTGGGTGCGCTTGCCGTCGGTCAGCAGGCTGGTGGCGCGGGTCTGCGCATCGAACCAGTACAGCTGCGAAAACTCATCGCCACCCTGGTCCTTGGCAAATACGAAACCCTCGCGCCACGCCTCGGCCGGCGAGGGCGTGATGCCCGCGACTGGCTCCGGATAGAAGGTCAGCTGTTCGCGCATGCCCAGCGGCTGGCAGACGCGATGCGCCTGCGCGGTCTCGGCGAAGCGCGTGCTGATGAGCAGGCATCCCTCTTTCGTCCAGCCGGCGAAGGAGGCGCCGCGGGTGTTCTGGTAGCGGTTGAGTCGTTCGATCAGCTCGGCCGGGATTTCCGGCACGTTCTCGGTGATGCGGTTGCCCTGCTGCTGGCGTTGCACATGCGGCACGCTTTGGGCAAACACGGGGAGAGTGGCGAACATGAGCAGGCAGCTGGAGACCGCAGCAGGAAAAAAACGCATCAGAAAGCTCCGCAGGGGTTTCCGGGACTCTAACCCGGGATAGGCCACGACGTTCATGTCCGACGTAATGTCTTTCGTAACTGGAGTTGGCCGGTGGCTGTCTTGAAAGACAACAGAAGCAGCCCAGTGAGGCTGGCTCTACAAGGCCAGGCGGCGGTTACGTGGGCTGGTTGCCGCGCCGGCGCTGTGCCTGCAGCAGCGCCATCAGCTCGTATTTGTCGGCGACGTCCAGCGGGCCTGCGCCCATCTTCGACTGCAGCTCGGCAAGCCGCTGCTGGATGGCCTGGTCCTCCAGTTGTTCGGCGGCATCGATCAGCTCCTGGCGCCAGGTCGCCTCGTTTCCCGGCACCACCTGCGAAGCCAGCTTCTGCAGTGCGTTCAATTCCTCGCGCTCGGCGAAATGCTGCAGCAAGGCGCCGGTACTGATTTCCGGACGTGCGTGGACCAGCGACAGCAACTCCACCAGCAATTCAACGCCAGGTTGCTGCAGGTCACGGAAACCGTACGGCGGCATCAGCGAAAGCCCCAGCGAAGGCTGCTGCAATAATACCGAGATCGCGCCGCGCACCAGGCTGCGCTTTTGCGTGGCGACCGGCGCACGAGAGACGGGCTTGGGTTTCTCCGGCAATGCATTGGCCAGTTGCACGCCTACGCCGGTGATTTCGCCGAGGCGTTGCCGCATCAGGTCGCCGAAGGCGCCATCCGGGATCTGCGCGAGCAATGGCTTGGCGCGTTCGGCCAGCCGCGCCTTGCCGTCCAGCGTGGACAGTTTTACGTCCTTGCCAAGCTCGTCGAAGAAGAACTGCGACAGCGGCGTGGCCTGTCGTAGCCGCGCGTCAAAACCGGCGGCGCCTTCGCTGCGCACGATGCTGTCCGGATCCTCGCCGTCGGGCAGGAACAGGAAGAAGGCCTGGCGTCCATCCTTCATCCGCGGCAGCACCGATTCCAGCGCGCGCCATGCTGCGCGCTGGCCAGCGGCATCGCCATCGAAACAGAAATACACATCCGGGGAATTGCGAAACAACAATTCGGCATGGTCCGGCGTGGTCGCCGTGCCCAGCGTCGCGACGGCCTGGGTGACGCCGTACTGGAACAGCGAAACCACGTCCATGTAGCCCTCGACCACCACCAGGCGCTCGATCTTCTGGTTGGCCTGGCGTACCTGCCACAAGCCGTAGAGTTCGCGGCCCTTGTGGAACAGCGGCGTCTCCGGCGAGTTGAGGTACTTCGGCCCATCATCCTTGACCAGCACCCGGCCGCCAAAGGCAATCACCCGCCCGCGGCGGTCGTGGATCGGGAACATCACCCGGTCGCGAAACTTGTCGTAGACGCGTCCGTTGTCGCTTTTGGACAGCATGCCGGTCTTGTCGAGCAGCTTGATCCGGCGGTCGTCGGTGCCCAGCGCGTCTTTCAGCGCGGAGAAACCATCCGGTGCATAGCCGATGGAAAATTGCGTGCGGATGGTTTCATCCACGCCGCGCTGGTCCAGGTATTCCTTCGACTTGTCGCTGGCTTCCAGCTGGCGCTGGAAGAACTTCGCTGCCGCTTCCAGTACCGCGTACATCTCGCGGCTGTCGTCATCGTCGTTGCGCTTCACCGCGTCCTTGGGCACTTCCATGCCCACGCGCTTGGCCAACTCGTCCACTGCATCGAGGAACTCGAGCCGGTCGTAGTTCATCAGGAACGAAATGGCCGTGCCGTGAGCGCCACAACCGAAGCAGTGATAGAACTGCTTGGCCTGCGACACGGTGAACGATGGCGAGCGCTCGTCGTGGAACGGGCAGCGCGCCGAATATTCCTTGCCTTGGCGTTTCAACGGCACGCGCGTGCCGATCACCTCGACGATGTCGGTGCGCGCGAGTAGGTCATCGATGAAAGCGTCGGGGATGCGTGCCATGGAACGACTAGGATGCCATGTGGGCGCATGACACGGGCGGCCTCAGGCCGCGGAGGCCCCACTGGACGGGGGCTTGGAAGTGCCCGGCAAGGGTAGCGCGGCCGCCTCCAGCGTCGCCCGGGCGCGGGCGCGCTCGTCGATCACCGCGGTCAGCAACGCGCCAATGAAGAACACCACGGTGGCGTAATAGATCCAGACCAGCAGGATCACCAGCGCGCCGGTGGAGCCGTAGGCGCTGCCCGGGTCGGCCTGTGCGATATACAAGCCGATCAGGAAGCGTCCGCCACTGAACAACAGCGCCGTGATGATGCCGCCCAGGAGCGCCTGGCGCCATTGCACCGGACGGTCCGGAAGGAAATGGTAGAGAAAAGCGAACGCGACCACATAAATCGCAAAACCCGCGGTGGTGCCCAGCGCCGGCAGCAACGATGGCACGTTGGCAAACATCACCTGCAGCACCGTGGTCAGGGTCATCGACACCAGCAGCAGGAATCCCAGCGCAAAGATCACTCCAAACGAAAAAATGCGTTTGCGCAGCCAGGCCGCCAGCGTATCCAGGCGCTGCGCATCCGTGCGGAAGATCAGGTTCAACGCCGCCTGCAACCGGGCGAAAACCGCGGTTGCCCCGATGAACAGCAGCAAGGTGCCCCATAGCCCGGCCAGCGAGCCCACGCTGGGTCGTGCGCGCGCATTGTCGATCACGGTGTTGGCGATGGTTTCCGCACCGCTGCCCGCCAGCTGTCCGACCTGGCGGATCAGTTCATCCTGCGCGGTCGGATATAGCGAGGCGGTCAGCCACAACAAAAGCACCAGCAACGGCGCCAGCGACAGGACCGCGTAGAACGCCAGCGAGGCGGCCTGAGTCATCAGGTCGATCTCGATGAAACGGTTGACCAGCGCAGCGGGCAGGCTTTGCTGCAGGCGTTGCAGGTGGCGTCTGATTTTGTCGGGCGAGGGTGTGCGCATGGCAAGCGGATGGTTTGCGCTAGGACGCTGTGAGCATGCCAGCGACAAGGTTTCAAGGTTGTGAGCGAAGCGCGGGGCGTGCACTCACTCGGAATCGCGAGTGGCGAGTGCCTTCAATGCGTCTCCGCTCAACCGCTGTACCGTCCACTCATCCAAACCGACTGCCCCCAAGCTGCGGTAGAAGCAAATCGCCGGTTCGTTCCAGTCCAGCACCGACCATTCGAAGCGACCACAGCCGCGCTCGAACGCCAGCTTGGCCAGGCGGACCATCAGGTGCTTGCCCAGGCCGAGCCCACGGAACTGCGGGCGCACGAACAGGTCTTCCAGGTACAGGCCACGCTGGCCGAGGAAGGTGGAGAAGTTGTGGAAGAACAGTGCGAACCCGGCGGCCTTTCCATCCACCTCGGCAATGATCACTTCAGCGGCAGCACGTTCACCGAACAGTTGCCGGGCCAAGCTGGCTTCATCGGCAACCACTTCATGGGCCAGCTTTTCGTATGCGCCCAGCTCGCGGATGAAGGCGAGAATGAGGGACGTGTCGGCAAGTTGGGCAGGTCGCAAGCTGATGCTGGGGGGCATGGCTGATGTCCTTGAGTGCTTCTGCCACCGGCAGGGGGCGGCGCGCAGCGTCGGATGAGGAAATGAACGTAACGCCTTGCGGAGCTTTCGGTGGACCCTGCAAGTGGTTGCTTCATCCGCCCCGCATCAAGTACGTGACTGGCCCTGACTGGGCACCTTCTCCCTGAGGGAGAAGGCAACCAGAAGCTCAGCCCGCGAACTTCTTCTTTACCAGCGCCGAGACCAGGCCCATGTCGGCCTGTCCGGCCAGCTTCGGCTTCAGCACGCCCATCAGCTTGCCCATGTCGGCCGGACCGGTGGCGCCGGTTTCGGCGATGGCTGCATTGATGGCGGCCAGGATTTCCGCTTCGCCCAGTTTCGCGGGCAGGTACTTCTCGATCACCACGATCTCGGCGCGCTCGATCTCGGCCAGGTCCTCGCGGTTTGCCGCCGCGAACTGGCTGACCGAGTCCTTGCGTTGCTTGACCATCTTTTCCATCACCGCAAGCACGGCGGCATCATCCAGCTCGATGCGCTCATCCACTTCGCGCTGCTTGATACCGGCATTGATCAGGCGCACGACGCCCAGGGTGTGCTTGTCGCCGCCCTTCATCGCGGCCTTCATGTCTTCGACGAGTTGCTGTTTCAGGGTCATGCGGAATCTCCAGGGGCTAAAACACATTGCCTAGAAAATGCAAAAAGCCGGCTACGCTCGCGCGTGCCGGCTTCTGGCGAAGCGACGCGGCTCAGTACAGGCGCTGCTTCTTGGTGACGTCGCGCGAGCTGCGACGCAGCTGGCGCTTCACCGCGGCGGCGGCCTTGCGCTTGCGTTCCTGGGTCGGCTTCTCGTAGAACTCGCGCTTGCGGGTTTCGGCCAGAACACCGGCTTTTTCGCAGGTACGCTTGAAGCGACGCAGAGCAAACTCAAAAGGCTCGTTTTCGCGGACTTTGACGCTGGGCATGGAATCTCCGGGACACAAACAACCGGGTCAGTCCCGGCGAGCCGCGTATGATAACGGCACCCCGGGGTTGGCCGCAAGCTGCCCGGGAGCTGGATATCCGCCCCAAGAGCCTCAGATAAGCCCCATGCGTGTCCTTGGCATCGAAACTTCCTGCGACGAAACCGGCGTGGCCGTCTACGACACGTCCCTGCCAGGCAGCGCCGGGCTGCGCGCCCATGCGGTTTACAGCCAGATCGCCCTGCATGCCGAATACGGCGGCGTGGTCCCGGAACTGGCCAGTCGCGACCATGTGCGCAAGCTTTTACCGCTCATCCGACAGACTCTGGCCGAGGCCGATCTCAAGCTCGCTGATATCGACGGGGTGGCCTATACCGCCGGTCCGGGCCTGGTCGGGGCACTGCTGGTCGGGGCCGCGGTGGCGCGTTCTCTCGCCTGGGCGCTGGAAGTCCCGGCCCTGGGTGTGCACCACATGGAGGGCCACCTGCTGGCCCCCTTGATGGAAGACCCCGATCCGGTTCACGGCCGGCCCGAACCGCCGTTCGTGGCCCTGCTGGTTTCCGGCGGTCATACCCAACTGGTCGTGGTGGACGCGATCGGCCGCTACCGCTTGCTGGGGGAAACCCTGGATGACGCCGCGGGCGAGGCCTTCGACAAGACTGCCAAGGTCATGGGCCTGCCTTATCCCGGCGGCCCGCAACTGGCGGCGTTGGCCGAAGGCGGACGTCCCGGCATCTACAAGTTCTCGCGGCCGATGACCGACCGGCCCGGCCTGGATTTCAGTTTCAGCGGGCTCAAGACCCAGGTGATGCTGGCCTGGCGCGACAGCGACCAGAGTGAGACGACCCGGGCCGATATCGCCCGCGGCTTCGAGGATGCGGTGGTCGATACCCTGGCGATAAAGTGCCAGCGGGCACTGGACGCGACCGGCAGCGACACCCTGGTGGTCGCCGGCGGGGTGGGCGCAAACAAGCGACTGCGGGCCAAGTTGCACGATATCGCCGGCAAGCGCGGCGGGCGGGCCTGTTTTCCGCGCCCCGAGCTGTGCACCGACAACGGCGCGATGATCGCCTTCGCCGGCGCCTTGCGCCTGCAGGCCGGACAGCACGAAACTGCGGCGGTGAAAGTCACCCCGCGCTGGGACATGGCGACGTTGCCGGAGGTGGTGTGAGCGCAACAACGGACAAGGTTTTCATCGAGGGCCTGGAGATCGACGCCCTGATCGGCATCTACGACTGGGAACGGCGGATCCGCCAGACCCTGCGCTTCGATCTGGAAATGGGTTTCGACAATCGCAAGCCCGCGGCCAGCGACGACATCGCCGACACGCTGAACTACAAAGCGGTAAGCAAGCGATTGCTGGAATTCGTCGCGCAATCCGACTACGGCCTGGTGGAAACCCTGGCGGAACGCTGCGCGGAAATCGTGCTGGCCGAATTCGGCGTGAGCTGGCTGCGCCTGAAACTCAGCAAGCCCGGCGCGGTGCGCGGCGCGAAAGCGGTGGGTGTGATCATTGAGCGCACCCGCGCCTAGGAGTTTGCGGCATGTTGCAGGAGCATTTGCACGCCTTGCGGGAGACACTTGATCCGTACCCAGGCGTCTACGCGGCACTGACGATCATGGGCTTGCTGCTTGCGGCGTGGCTGGCGAACTGGCTGACCAAGCGGGTCCTGGTACGAGGTTTGGCGCGGGTCCTTCGCGCCACGCCACTGGGTGGCGCCCACCACGACCGCGAGGTGCGCTTGTCGGTGGTTCCGCGCCTGGCCAACGTGGTCCCGGCGCTGGTCCTGTCGGAGGGCATGGTGCTGGTTCCGCACCTGCCGCTGCAGGCCGTGGTAGTTGTGCATGCGCTGTGCAGGGCCTTCATCGTGCTGACCATCGCGCTGGCCATCGCGCGCGCACTCGACCTGACCAATCAGGCCTACGAGCGCCGCCCGGAGGCGCGCAACAAGCCTATCAAGGGCTACCTGCAGGTCGCCAAGATCATCATGTTCACCCTGGTGGGGATCTCGGTGGTCGCGACCCTGGTGGGCGCCGACTTCCTGCACATCGTCACCGGGCTCGGTGCGATGACCGCGGTGTTGATGCTGATCTTCCAGGACACGATCCTGTCGTTGGTCGCCAGCGTGCAGATCAGCAACGATGGCCGCGTGCGCATTGGCGACTGGATCGAGATGCCGGCCCAGAATGCGGACGGCGACGTGGTCGATATCGCGCTGCACACGATCACGGTGCAGAACTGGGACAAGACCATCACTACCGTCCCGACCAAGAAACTGATCAGCGAATCGTTCAAGAACTGGCGTGGCATGAGCGAGGCCGGCGGCCGCCGGATCAAGCGCTCGATCTACCTCGATCAGAAAAGCGTTCGCTTCTTCGATGATGACGAGGTCGAGCGGATGCGGCGCTTCGTCCTTATCGACGACTATCTGGATGGCAAGCAGCGCGAAATCCTCGAGTGGAATGCGGCGCTGGCGAACAAGGGCGTCGCAACGATCAACGCGCGGCAGGTCACCAACCTCGGTACCTTCCGTGCCTATCTTGAACAATATTTGCGCAAGCACCCGCGCATCCACCAGGACATGACCTTGCTCGTGCGCCAGTTGCAGCCGGGCGAAGCCGGCCTGCCGCTGGAAATCTACTGCTTCACCAACGACGTGCGCTGGGAGGCATACGAAGGCATCCAGTCGGATGTGTTCGACCATTTACTGGCGATCCTGCCCGAGTTCGACCTGCGGGTGTTCCAAGGCGCCAGCGACGCGATCAAGGTGACGCTGGCGGAATACGCCGAGCACGTCGAGCACGCTGAGGCGATCACGGCATGAGCAGCGCCTGCCTGAGCCTGGGCAGCAATCTGGACCCGGAAGCCAACCTGCGCAGTGCAATCAAGGCGCTGCGCGCCCGTTTCGGCGATTTGCTGGTGTCGCCGGTCTACCGCACCGCTGCAGTTGGCTTCGAGGGGGCGGATTTTTTCAATGCGGCTGCGGTGATCGAGACCTCGCTCGATCCGCACGCGCTCAACGCGTGGTTGCATGCGCTGGAAGACGCGCACGGGCGCGATCGCACCGGCCCACGCTTCGGTGACCGCACGCTGGACATCGACATCGTGCTGTACGACGACTTGGTGACCAACGGCCCCGGCCACCTGCGCATCCCGCGAACGGAGTTGCGCCATGCCTTCGTGCTCAGACCGCTGGTGGATATCGTTCCGGAGTACGTGGAGCCGGTTTCGGGCCGGACCCTGGCCGAGTTGTGGGCGCAATCGCCGGAGCGCGGCGTTGCCATGCAACGAATGGAGACCTGATACGGGAGCGGCATTGCGCTGCGGGCTTTTGCCCCTGCCTTCTTGATCAACGCATGTAATTGGCAGGCGCTCGCAACGGCAGGCAGCTGCACGCCCACGTCCTACCGGCAATGACTTTCGGCAGCTTGCGGCGCCCGGCTGCAGGCGGCACGCTACGCGCAACTTCGCAGGGGGAAGAACATGTTCGAGAGACTTTCGCGTAGCTGGGTACTGGTCAAGGCCAGCGCCGCGGTCCTGCGCACCGACAAGGAGCTCATGCTGTTCCCGCTGATTTCCAGCGCCGCCACCCTGGTGGTGATGGCGACGTTCCTGATCCCGGTGTTCGCCCTGCGCGTGTTCGAGCACGGCATCGGCGTGGGCGGCGCGGTAGTCGGCTTCCTGTTCTACTTTTGCCAGTACAGCGTGATCATCTTCTTCAACTGCGCGCTGGTCGGGGCGGCGATGATCCGCCTGGATGGGGGCGACCCGAGCTTGCGCAACGGTTTCGAGGCGGCCAGGTCACGGCTGCCCTCGATCCTTGGTTACGCGGCCATCGCGGCGACCGTGGGCGTATTCCTGCAGGCGCTCAAGAACAAGGACAACAACTTCATCGTGCGCCTGGTCGGCAGCGGGCTCGGCGCGGCCTGGACGCTGGCGACGTTCATGGTGGTGCCGGTCCTGGTCAGCCGCGACATCGGCCCGATCGATGCGTTGAAGGAGAGCATCGGCCTGCTCAAGCGCACCTGGGGCGAGAACGCGATCGGCAACGTCGGCATCGGCGCCGTGTTCGGGCTGATCATGTTCCTGTTTCTGCTGGTGGGCGCCGGACTGGCATTTGCCGCGTACCAGGTGTCGCTGCCGCTGGCGATCGGGGTCGGCGTGCTGTTCCTGATCGGCGTACTGCTCCTGGGCATCTATCAGGCTGCCCTGAGCGGCGTGTATTCAGCGGTCTTGTATCGCTACGCGATATCGCGCGAAGCACCGGCCGCGTTTCGCGGTGCAATGCTGGAAGACGCTTTCCGCAGCAAGGCCTGAAGTCGATTCCGTCAGGTCTGTCGTGGGAGCGACGTAAGTCGCGAAGCCCACATTGCTGATGCTTCATCGCAACTCACGTCGCTCCCACTGTCATGGCAGGCTCAACCGGCCAGGGTGCGTCCGCCATCCAGGTGGATGACCTGGCCGGTGGTATAGCTTGCTCCACGCAGTAGCCAGTGCACGGCTTCGGCGATTTCCGCGGGCGTGCCCGTTCTCGCCAGCGGCGTGCGCGACAGCATGGCCTGTTGCTTGGCGTCGCTGGTTTCGCTTTCGGCCCACAGGATCGCGCCGGGAGCAATCGCATTCACGCGTACTTCCGGTGCCAGTTCCAGTGCCAGCGATCTGGTTGCCATGACCAGCGCGGACTTGGCCATGCAATAGATCGGATGATCGCGCAGCGGGCGTTCGGCGTAGATATCGGCCAGGTTGACGATCGCGCCCCGCGACGCCTTCAGGTGCGGCGCCGCGGCCTGGGACAGGAAGAACGGCGCGCGCGCATTGGAAGCAAACAGCGCATCCCACTGCGCGGGGGTCGCCGTGCCCAGCGGGGTCGGCTGGAAAGTGGACGCATTGTTGACCAGCGCATCCAGCCGACCGAAGCGGCCCACGGTCCTGGCCACGAGTTCCGGCAGTCGGTCGAACTCTGAAAGATCCGCTTGCAGGGTCAGCACGCTGTCGGCGCGCGTTGCTTCCAGCTCGCCGGCAAGCGCCTGAATCTCCGTGGCCGAGTCGCGATAGTGCAAGGCCAGGTCAAAACCTTCGGCATGCAGTCGTCGGGCAATGGCGGCACCGATGCGGCGGGCGCTGCCGGTGATCAGGGCGACGGGGGCCGGTGCGGACATGGAATACCTGCTGATCCTGAAGTCGGCACATTGTGTCCCCAATCGAGCGCCGGGGGCGAACGTTCGACTGTTTCGGGGGCTCGCTCGCGCTCGAGTGAAGCGATTGCCCGAACTCCCTGCCTTGCGCCCACCTGCTGTACTCGCTTGCGACCGGCAACGCGTGCCTGCGCGTAAGATGAAGGTCCGTTTCCTGCATTCTTCAACGATGTCCGAGCTGCCCGCGCCCGATCCCGATGCACTACGTCATAGCGAAGCGCTCGCCGCGCTGATTCGCGGCGAAATCATCGCTTCCGGTGGAAACATCCCGTTCTCGCGCTTCATGGAGCGTAGCCTGTATGCGCCGGGCCTGGGATACTACAGCGCCGGCAGCACCAAGTTCGGCGCCGCCGGCGATTTCGTCACTGCGCCGGAACTGGGCCCTTTGTTTGCAAGTTGCGTAGCCGAAGCAATCGCTCCGGTGCTGCAGCAACGGGGACCGGAAGCGGAGTTCGTCGAGATCGGCGGCGGTAGCGGTGCCTTTGCCGAGACCGTGCTCAAGCGCCTGTTGGCGCTGGATGCAATGCCGGCGCGCTACGCGATCCTGGAGCCCAGTGCAGACCTGCGTGAACGCCAGCGCGAGCGCCTGGGCCGCAGCTTGATTCCGCCCGTGTTCGATCGCATCGAATGGCTGGATGGGCCACCGGAGCAGGCCTGGAATGGCGTGCTGTTCGCCAACGAAGTGCTCGATGCCCTGCCGACTCCGCGCTTCACCTTGCGCGACGGCGAAGTATTCGAAGAAGTCGTGGCCCTGGACGCAGAGGGCCGCTTCCTGCGCGACGATCGTCCCGCCGATCCATTGCTGGCGGCGGCGGTGCGCCACGTGGAGCGTTATCTGGGTGCGCCATTGCAAGACGGCTATCGTTCCGAGTTGCTGCCGCAATTGCCGTATTGGGTGCAGGCGGTGATGGGCGGGCTGGAGTCGGGGGCGATGCTGTTTGTCGACTACGGCTATCCACGTCGCGAGTTCTACCTGCCGCAGCGCGACGGAGGCACCCTGCGTGCGTTCTATCGCCACCAGGTGCACAACGACGTCTTCCTCTGGCCGGGCCTGCAGGACCTCACCGCGTCGGTCGATTTCACCGCGCTGGCCGAGGCCGGGACGCAGGCGGGTTTCGAGCTGGAGGGCTACTGCACGCAGGCCAGCTTCCTGCTCGGCAACGGCCTGCCCAAGCTGCTCGAAGAGGCGGAGACGCGAGCCGATGAAACCCGCATGCAACGCCTGCGCAACGAAGCAAAACAGTTGACCTTGCCCAGCGAGATGGGCGAGCGTTTCCAGGTGATGGGCTTCTCGCGCGAGGTGGAACTGGATGCCGCGTTCCTGCTGGGAGATCTCACATGGCGGCTCTAGGTCCTGCGGCGCTGAAACCGCTGCGCTGGCCACGCACCTGGCTGGCGCTCTGGATGTTGGCGATCCTCGCGCTGATCGTCGTATGCCTGATCCCGCTGGACGGCCTGCCACCGCTGCCTGACAACAGCGACAAGGTCGAACACGTGCTGGGCTACTTCATCCTGGCGGCAACTGCGGTGCAGCTGTTCGCAGGCCGTCGCGCACTGTCGATCGCCGCCCTGGGCCTGGTCGCGCTGGGCATCGGCGTTGAAATCGCACAGGGATTCACCACCTACCGTTCTTCCGATCCCGCCGACGCGCTGGCCAACAGCATCGGCGTCCTGCTCGGCATGGCCACGGCACTGACGCCGTGGCGCGACCTGCTGCTCAGGCTGGAACGGCGCCTGTTGCGCTAGGCCTTCCGCACGGCGGCTACTTCGGTTGCAAGGTCACCCGATCCAGCACCCACATCGCCGGACGCGTATCGCCGGTGAAGTAAATGCACAGGTCCTGGGTTCCTCCAGCCGGCTTCAGCTTTGCCTTCAGGGTCAGGAAGCCATCGGCCGCGGGCGCTGCGGGCAACGGCACGCTGGCCAGCAACGCGCCCTCGCAACCGGCGCGTATTTCCAGTTCGCCGTTGGCGCTCCGCGCGGGCTTGAACTTGCGCGCCGGTTCGTCGTGGGCCAGCTGGAAGTAGTACGGGATGCGCCCGGCGCGGACCGTGATCGCGGCGATACCCTGCAGGGTGGCCGTCTTCCATTCCCAGCAGGGATTGAAGATGTCTGCATTGAAGATCGCGCGTTCGCCTTCGGCCGGACCATCGTCTTCCAGCCGCAGCATCAGCGCGCCCGTGCACATCGCCAGTTCCTCGTCGCTGCGGGTCAACAATGACGTTGCGTCGATGCCGCGTACCGGCGCATCGGCAAGCGCCTGGCCGTCCACGAATACCGAAGCGCGAAGCCGCGCGGGCAATGGCAGCACAAAGGGTGCGGCATAGGCGGTCGACGTCGCGGTGGGCGTGCTGCCATCCAGGGTGTAGCGCATGTCGGCATAGCCCAGCGAATTGGACAGCGTTACCTGGACCTTGTCCCGCTTGGCGTCGGCGACCAGCGTGCTGCGCACCTCGAACGGCGTCTGCGCGTAGCCGATGCCCAGCTCGCGGTAGCGCTGAAGCTGGGCCGGCAGGCGGCCGACGAAGCTGTCCCAATCCTTTTTGCCGGCCGGCGACCAACCGGTCTCCGCCACCGCGGCTATGCGCGGGAAGATGGCGTGCTGCACACGGGCGAAGCTGCGCATGTGCTCGGTCCAGGTATTGGCCTGCAGGCCAAGGATGTGCGAGCGCTTGTCCGCCGCCAGCGAGGCCGGCACCGGTTCGAACGCATAGACCTGTTTGAGGGTGATGGTGGCCGGGCGCCCGGGGGGTTCGTTGGGCGAATCGGTCTGCAGGTAGTCCAGATACAGCTCGTTGGACGGCGCCATCACCACGTCATGGCCCTGGTTGGCGGCGGCGATGCCGCCTTCGATGCCACGCCATGACATGACCGTGGCTTCGGGTGGCAGGCCACCTTCGAGGATTTCGTCCCAGCCGATCAGACGACGATCATGCGCGACCAGGAATTTCTCCAGGCGCTTGATCAGGTAGCTCTGCATGCCGGCTTCGTCTTTCACCCCCAACTCGCGGATACGCTCCTGCACGCGCGCGGAGGCCTTCCACTGGTCCTTGACCGCTTCGTCTCCTCCGACGTGCACGTAGGTGCCGGGGAACAGGTCGACGATTTCGCCCAGCACGTTCTCCAGGAAGACGAAGGTACTTTCCTCCGCGTTGAACAGGGTGGTGTTGACGCCCCATTCGTTGAGCACGTGGATTGGCTGCCCGGTGACCCCCAGTTCCGGATATGCGGCCACGGCGGCCTGGGCGTGCCCGGGCACGTCGATCTCCGGGACGATGGTGATATGGCGTTGGGCCGCGTAGCGCACGACATCGCGAACCTGGTCCTGCGTGTAGTAGCCGCAGTAGGGCCTGGACTTGCCGTCCGCGCCAACGCCACCATCGCCGGCGGGAATGCGGCAACCGCCGACCGAAGTGAGTTTCGGATACTGCCTGATTTCCACCCGCCAGCCCTGGTCGTCGGTCAGGTGCCAGTGGAAGGTATTGAGTTTGTGCAGGGCCATGGCATCGAGCAATTGCTTGAGCTCGTCGACACTCTGGAAATGGCGTGCCGAATCGAGCATCAGGCCGCGCCATCCGAAGCGTGGCGTGTCGTCGATGCGCAGGGCCGGAATATAGGACTGGTCAGCCTGGCCCGCCGGCAGCAGTTGCCACAGGGTCACCGCGCCGTAGAACAGTCCGCGCACATCGCGCGCGCTGACCCGGATGCGTTGGGGGCTGACTTCCAGCGTATAGCTTTCCGGTCCCGTGCCGGCCGCGTTCGGGTCGATGCGGAAGTGGATCGCACCTTTGTCACCACGTCCGTCGCTGACCTTCAATCGCAGGCCGTTGGAGCGTGCGGCCATCGCGGCAAACTGCGCTGCCACCTGGCTTGCTTCCGGTCCCGATGCCTGCACTTTCGTGGAGGCGTCCACCCGGAACGCACCCGGCTTGCGCTGAAGAGATGCGGGAAGCGGAATCAGCGCCGGCTCCTGCACTGCGTTGGCGGCAGCAGCCGGCAACGGTAACCAGCAGCACGACAACAGCAGGGCTGCGGCGGCGACACGGGTGAATACAGCTCTCATCGGTGGGATCCCATAGGTTCGTTGCGCCAGGGCAGGGCCATCATCGCCAAAAAAAACGGGCCCGGACAAGTCCAGGCCCGTGAGGGAAAGACATCAAGTAATCGGCTCTGGGTGTTGCTCAGAACTTGAAGCGCAGGTTCAGGTAGTACTGGCGGCCGTTGTTGTAGATGCCGCGAGGCTGGTCCTTGTTGTCCGCGTAGTACTTCAGCTTCTCGTTGGTCAGGTTCATGCCATCCAGAGAGAGGCTGAGCATGTCGTTGAACGTCCAGCCCACCGAGGCCGATACCGACTGGGTGTCGTCCTGGTTGAAGGCGGACCGGCGATCCAGGCCGCTGTAGAAGTGCGAGCGGTAATTGTAGGCGACGCGTGCATTGAACCGGTCGTTCTCGAAATAGCCGACCAGGTTGAACGTGTTGCGCGAGGCACCAACCACCGGGTCACCATCATCTTCTTCCGCATCGGTGTAGGTGTAGTTGGTGTTGAAGCCGAAATGGTCGCCCAACGGCTGTTCCCACGACAATTCAATGCCCTTGGCCGTGGCTGGGGCGTTGATGGGCGAGGTGACCAGGTAATTGCCCATGTAGCCGTCAGGATGGGTCGCATCGAAGGTCAGGAACTGCTGCGCGCTCGCGCCCTGGCTGACATAGCTCGACATGTCCATGTAGAACACGCTGGCGGACAGCAACGAGCGGGGCGCGTAGTACCACTCCAGTGCCGCGTCATAGTTGTTGGAGTAGATCGGCTTCAGGTTCGGGTTGCTGGAGTTGCCGCCACCGACGTCGGTCTCGTCGGCGGGCGGCGAAAGGTTCAGGCCGCCAGCCAGTGCCGAGTAGTCGGGACGGCCCATCGTACGGGTGGCCGCCACGCGCGCGACCAGGGTGTCGCTCAGGTCGAACTTGAAGTTGGCGCTGGGCAGGAAGTCGGTGTAGTCGTTCTTGATCGTGAACGGCGAGAAGATGCCGAATGCCGAACCCAGGATGGCGCCCGGCGTCGTAGCGGTGCCGCCGGGCACGTACTGCAGGACGTCCGTGCGGGTCTTGACGATGCGCACGCCGACGTTGCCGCTCCAGCGTTCGCCAGCCAGGTTGGCCTGCACGTAGGCAGCCTGGGTCTTCTCCTCCAGAGAGAAATCGTAGAACGGGTAGCGGCGACCGACTGGGTCGCGATTGGCCTGTGCGACATTCCATGCCGCCATCTGCTCGGCGGTGAAGTACCAGATGTCGCGCGGGAAGCTACCGCCCAGGCCACTGGCGTAGTCCCCGGGATAATTGTCGTAGCCCTGGGGGAACGTGGTCGGATCGAACGGCGTGGCCCCAAAGTTCGGCCCCTGCGCCACCACGTTCGCCGACTCGCGATCGTGGTTGGCCACGCGGATGCCGAAGTCCAGAGATTCGAACACGCCGCTGTCGATGAAGTACTGGGCATCGATCTGGCCCCAGGTGTCCTTGTCCTCGATATCCAGGTTCTGCAGGCCGAAGATCCAGTCCAGCGCCAGGTTGGCCGGCGGAGTCGCAGTGGAATCGTTGAGGTTGAACGAAGGTGCCTTGTCGATGCCGTTGAGGGTGTACGAGGCACCGGTGCCTTGGCCGACGGTCCATTCGGCGACGTCCTGGGTCGGCGTTTCGCCATGGCCGGTCGACGTGCCGAGCTTGAAGTCGAAGCTCAGCTTGTCGCTCGCCTTCCAATCGGCCTCGAACGCGACATACGTGGTGCTGGCGCTTTCGTCGGGCCGCGAGATCATGTCGTAGAGGCCGGTGTTGACGCCGGGCGTCGGGGCGAACTCAGCCGACACCAGCGTGTTGTTGCGCACGACGTAGCCAGGCAGGGGCAGTTGCCCGGCGCCGAGGATGCGCGGGTTGTACAACAGGTAGTTGCGGTTGTAGTTGGAGGCATCCAGCTTGGAAACGAAGCCGGACAGGTCGAAACTCAGGGTGTCCGTGGGCTTGAACTGGACCTCGACCAGGCCACCACGACGTTCGCGCTTCTGCTCGAAGAGCGCAGCGCCGATCGCACGCGGATACCAGACACCGGCCAACGGGCTGGCCGCGGCCGGAGCGATCTGGTCGTAGCCCAGCACCTCCACGCCATCGCGCCGCAGGGTGCGATCTTCGGAGAAGGCCTGTACCAGCACGCCGAAGGTCGAGGCCTCGTTGCGGAAATTGACCAGCGCGTTGATCTGCGGATCGGTCTCACCGGGGAGGGTGGCGTACACCGCGCCGACCGAACCGCTGGCGGTGAAGGTATCGGCAAACTCGGTTGGCTTGCGGGTGATGATGTCGACAGTGCCGGTGACGCCACCTTCATTCAACTTGGCCTGCGAGGTCTTGTGCACCACCACCTGGCTGACCAGGCTGGAGGGCAACAGGGTATAGCTGACGCTGCGGCCGGCGTTGTCGCTCTGGTTCAGCACGAACCAGTCGCCCGAGGAGACCGGGTGGCCGTTGATCTGGGTCAGGGTCAGGCTGGGGTTGGTGCCGCGCATCGACACGCGGTCGTTCTCGTCGAAGCCGCCCTCGGTCGCGCCGGCCGAGCTGATGGTCACGCCGGGCAGGCGCTGCAGCGAGTCAGCCACGTTCTTGTCGGGCATCTTGCCGATGTCCTCGGCAGTGATGACTTCGACGTGCGACCTGGCTTCGCGCTTCACGTCCAGTGACTTCTCGATGCTACCGCGGATGCCGGTAACCACGACCCTGTCCAGATCGGTCGCGTCTTCGGCGACCGGTGCCGTGGTTTCCTGCGCGTGCAATTGCGCAGCGAAGCTGAGGCTCGCCACGATCGCAGCCGAGAGGATTGATTGCTTGTAATTCATGATGCTCTTCCCCATCACTGGTTGAATTGAGGCAACGAAGACCGCTGCCGTGCCTGTAGCTTCTTGCTGCTGGATCGCGCCTGCAGGTGCAAGTGATCCGTGGTCGTTCCGACGACTTTTTTCCTACCCGCCTTCACATTGGCCGAGGTACCAGTTCGCGGCGCCGATGACGCCGAGTTGTCCGTGCTCGACCAGGCGCACGGGTATGCGTTCCAGCGCCGCGCGCATCGGACCCTTGTTGAGGAACCGTTCGACGAAGCTGCTGTTCAAGAGGAATTCGCGGATCTGCGGCAGGATCCCGCCGGCCAGGTAGATGCCGCCCTGCACGCCGTAGAGCAGAGCCATGTCGCCGACCGCACTGCCGAGCAGGCCGCAGAAGATCTCCAGGCTTTCGCGCGCCAGCGGATCGCTGCCCGACGTGGCCGCCGCGGTGATCTCGCCCGGTGTCTTGTATGTGTTTTGAGCGCCCCGCAACGCGCACAGTGCGTTGTGCAGGTTCATCAGGCCGGGCCCGGACAACGCGTATTCGACCGGCACATGGGTGCGGTCCTTCAGCATCTCGGACAGCAGCGCCATCTCGATGGTATTGCCTGCGGTCAGTGCCGCCTGGCCGGCTTCGGTGGCCAGGACCACGGCACGCTTGCCGGCAGGAATCCACACCGCCGCACCCAGGCCGGTGCCGGGGCCGAGCACCAGGGTGGGGCCGGCGACCGGGGCGATCTCCGGACCGGCCAGGCGCAGCACTTCGCTGGCATCCACGTAGGCGGCCGCATGCGCGACCGCCTCGAAATCGTTGACCAGGCGCAGTTCGCGAAAACCCAGGCGCTCGCCTATCTCCCGTGGAGACAGACGCCACGGCAGGTTGGCGGTGATGACGGTGCCGTCCTCCAGTGGATAGCCCGCACTGGCGATCACCCCACGGCTGACGGTTTCGCCTTCCAGGGTACCGACGAAGTCCTCCATGATTTCGGCCAGGCCGGGATACTGCGCGCAGACGTACTTGCGGTACTGCAGCACGCTGACCGGATGGGCCGGGTCGCCGCTTGCCTGGACCAGGCCGATACGCACATGGGTACCACCCACGTCCGCGGCGATGAATCGCTCATGAAGTGGATCCGATGTTTGCAGCTGCGTTGGATTGGCGTTGGCGACCACACATCTCCCATGTCTGACCCGGCAGTCTTGCGCTGATCCACATTGCCGATGGGCCGGAGTGTGTGGAGCATCTGACAACGTTGTCAACAGTTCCTCATGAAATTCGTGGCTCACTTTGGTTTATGGCTATAAAAATGGATCTATTGAACCAATAAGTTTGTAATTAACATCAAAAACGGAAACTGAGGTTCATATTCGATCCTTCGGAGGCCTGTCCCATACGGTCATCATGCTGCAATGCATGAAAGACCAGTATCGAAAAAGGACTTGCCAAGCCGGTCCCGGGATGGCTTAAAGTGCGGCAATTGGGAATTGCATGACAACGTTATTCCCGGTTTGGAATCACAAGTGCGCGCCCCGGGCGCAGCGCTTCCGCCGGCACCGTGCCGGCCAATGCCGCAGGGGAATCCACCAGCCATGACCGTCGCACCGGCCACGCGCCATACCAGCTCCATCGCCATCATCGGCGCGCTGTTCTTCATCATTGGTTTCTTCACCTGGATCAATGGCCCGTTGATCACCTTCGTCAAATTGGCCTTCGACCTGGATGACGTGAATGCGTTCCTGGTGCTGATGGTGTTCTACCTGTCCTACTTCTTCCTCGCGCTCCCGGCGGCATCACTGCTCAAAGTCACCGGTATGAAAAAGGGCCTCGCCCTGAGCCTGCTGGTGATGGCGATAGGTGCGGCGATGTTCGGCCAACTTGCCACGCACCGCTGGTACCCAGGCGCGCTGGCCGGCCTGTTCGTGATCGGCGGCGGGCTCGCGTTGTTGCAGACCGCAGTCAATCCGTACATCAGCATCCTGGGACCGATCGAAAGCGCGGCGCGGCGCATCGCACTGATGGGCATCTGCAACAAGGTGGCCGGAATCCTGGCGCCCTTGCTGATCGGTACCGTGGTGCTGCACGGCATCGGCGATCTTTCCGAACAGGTTGCGGCGGCGGATGCGGTAGCGAAGACGCAACTGCTGAACGATTTCGCGGCCAAGATCCACACTCCGTATCTGCTCATGGCGGGCGTGCTGGTGCTGCTGGCCGGCGCGATCCTGTTTTCCTCGCTGCCCGAACTCAAGACTTCCGAAGCCAATGCCGAACGTGGTGGCGTGGGCGCGGTCGGCAAGCGCAGCATCTTGCAGTTCCCGCATCTGTGGCTGGGCGTGCTGTGCCTGTTCCTGTACGTGGGCGTGGAGGTGCTGGCGGGCGATGCGATCGGCACCTACGGCAATGGCTTCGGTCTGCCGCTCGACCAGACCAAGATGTTCACTTCATTCACCCTTGGGGCGATGCTGCTGGGCTATCTGGCGGGTCTGGTGGCGATCCCGCGTTTCATTTCGCAGGAGCGTTACCTCAGCGTGTCCGCAGTGCTGGGCGTGCTGTTCGCGATCGGCGCGTTCCTGACCCATGGCTACGTTTCGGTCGGCTTCGTCGCGGCATTGGGCTTCGCCAACGCGATGATGTGGCCGGCGATCTTCCCGCTGGCGATCAAGAGCCTGGGCCGCTTCACCGAGACCGGCTCGGCGCTGTTGATCATGGGTATCGCCGGCGGCGCGATCATTCCGCGCCTGTTCGTGGTGCTGAAACAACATTACGACTTCCAGCTGGTGTTCGCGGCGGTGGCCATCCCCTGTTACCTGTACATCCTGTATTACGCACTGCACGGCCATCGCGCCGGCATGAAGTGATCAGGCACGATATGACCCCGCTGCGTATCCTTGCCGATCCGATGCAGTCTTAAGGCCAGCCACGACCATGACCGAATCCCCCCTGCGCAGACCAACCATCAAGGATGTCGCCGCGCGCGCGAAGGTATCGCTGAAGACGGTGTCGCGGGTGATCAACAACGAGCCGTCGGTGATGCAGGGCACGCGCGCACGGGTGTTGCATGCCATCGCCGAACTGGATTACGAGCCGGACCAGTCGGCCCGCAACCTGCGCAGTGGCACGCCATTCGTGATCGGCCTGATCTACGACAACCCCAACCCTTACCACATCATCGGCGTGCAGAACGGCGTGTTGGCCGCGTGTCGCGAGACCGGCTTCGGCCTGCAGATCCATCCCTGCGATTCCACCTCGCCGCTGCTGGCCGAGGAACTGTCCGAACTGGTCCATCGCTCGCGCCTGGCCGGGCTGGTGTTGACAGCGCCGATGTCGGAAAGCATGGAGCTGGTGAACGCGCTGGCCGCGCGCGGGGTCAAGCTGGTGCGCATCATCGCCGCGACCGAGGATCCCAACGACGGTTATCCCTGCGTGTACGTGGACGATAACGACGCTGCCTACGAAATCACCGAGCACCTGATCCAGCTTGGCCACCAGCGCATTGGTTTCCTCTGGGGCGGGCTTGCGCACCGTTCCAGCACCGAGCGTTACGCCGGCTACGAGCGTGCGCTGAAGGATTACGGCATCACCCTGGACAAGCACCTGGTGGTGCCTGGCGATTACACCTTCGATGACGGCTTCCGCGGCGCGCGTCGCCTGCTGGCATTGCGCGAACCCCCGACTGCGATCTTCGGTTCCAACGATGAAATCGCCGCCGGCGTGCTTGCCGCGGCCAAGTCCGCCGGCATGAATGTGCCCTATGACCTGTCCATCGCCGGTTTCGAGGACAGCCCGTTCTCGAAGCAGTCCTGGCCTGCGCTGACCACGGCGAAGCAGGCCACCGAGGACATCGCCCGGCAAGCCGCACGCCTGCTGATTGGCGGCCTGCGTCACGATGCCTACGACGAAAATCCCACTCCGCTGCACAACCAGGGCTTCGTGCCGCAACTGGTAGTGCGCGGCTCCACCGCGCCGGTACGTCCGCGCAACGATTGAAGAAACCAAAGCTGATGAACGCCCCCCGCTTGCCCGACCCCAACCAGACCCTGATGCATGCGGAGGCCGCACAGACCGCCGACGTGGTCAGTACGCAATTCACCCGCAACGAAGCGGTAATCGCCACCCTGGCCGAAGACCTGCGCCGCAATCCACCACCGTTCGTGGCAACCTGCGCGCGCGGCAGTTCCGACCATGCCGCGACTTATGCCAAATATCTTTTCGAGACCCAGTTGGGCATCGTGACTGCTTCGGCTTCGCCCTCGGTCGGTTCGGTGTACGAAGCAAAACAGAAACTGGAAGGTGCGCTGTACCTGGTGATCTCGCAGTCGGGCAAGAGTCCGGACCTGTTGCGCAACGCCGAGGCCGCGCGTGCAGCGGGCGCGCGCGTGGTCGCGCTGGTCAACGTGGAGGATTCGCCGCTCGCACAATTGGCGCATACCGTGATCCCGCTGCATGCCGGACCGGAGCGCAGCGTGGCGGCGACCAAGAGTTACCTTTCGTCGTTGTCCGCGATCATGCAACTGGCGGCGAACTGGAAGAACGAAGCGCCATTGCTCGATGCATTGCAAACTTTGCCGGATGAACTACGTGCCGCGTGGCAAGCGGACTGGTCGCCACTGACCGAAGGCCTGGTGGAGGCACGCAACCTGTTCGTGCTCGGTCGCGGCCTGGGCCTGGCCGCGGCCCAGGAAGCGGCACTCAAGTTCAAGGAGACCTGCGGCCTGCATGCCGAAGCCTACAGTTCGGCGGAAGTGAAGCACGGGCCGATGGCGCTGGTCGGTCCGGGCTTTCCGGTGCTGTGTTTCGCCCAGCCCGATGAAACCGAAGGCGGCATGCTGGCCTTGGCCAGGGAATTCCGCGCACGCGGCGCGCAGGTTTGGGTGTCCTCGGCACAAGGCGACCTGCCTTTGGTGAAGGCCGCGCATCCGGCCTGCGCGCCGCTGCTGACCATCCAGAGTTTCTATCGCGCGATCAATGCGCTGGCCCTGCGTCGTGGGCACAATCCGGACATGCCACCGCATCTGAACAAGGTTACCGAAACCGTATGAGCGGCCTCGCCCTGGTCAATGGCCGTGTACTCACCGACCGCGGTATGGAGGAGAGCCTGGCGGTGGTAATTGAAGACGGGCGGATCGCCGCGGTCACCACGCTCCAACAGGCATTGCAACGCGCGACGGACACCCACGATCTCCACGGCGCCACCCTGCTGCCGGGGTTCATCGATTGCCAGGTCAACGGCGGCGGCGGCGTGTTGTTCAACAACTCTACGGATGTCGCCGCGTTGCGGCGGATCGGGTCGGCACATCGCAAGTTCGGCACCACCGGTTTCCTGCCGACACTGATCAGCGACGACGTCGACAGGATGCGCGAGGCGATCGCCGCCACCCGCGAGGCCATCGCCCAGGGCGTGCCTGGCGTACTCGGCATCCACCTGGAAGGGCCTTACCTGGCCGACACCCGCAAGGGCACGCACGACGCCAGCAAGTTCCGCGTGCCCGATGCGCAGGAAATCGCTTTGGCCACCGCCCTGGACAATGGCATCACCCTGATCACCCTGGCGCCGGAGCGTGTCGGTGCGGAGACGGTTCGCGCTTTCGTGCAACGCGGTGCTCTGGTCTGTGCCGGCCATACCGCAGCCAGTTACGAAGAAGCCCGTGCCGGCATCGAGGCCGGCATCACCGGATTCACTCATCTGTACAACGCGATGTCGCCGTTGACCGGACGCGAACCGGGCGCGGTCGGCGCCGCACTCGAGGACGCGCAGACGTGGTGCGGCGTCATCGTCGATGGCCATCACGTGCATCCGGCCAGCGTGCGGGTGGCGCTGGTGGCCAAGCCGCGTGGCAAGGTTTTCCTGGTCACCGATGCAATGCCGCCGGTTGGCGCCGACGATGCCAGCTATGAGTTGTATGGCGAAACCATCACCGCGCGCGATGGCGTGGTGCGCAATGCCGCCGGCTCGTTGGCTGGTTCCGCGCTGGACATGGCTACGGCGGTGCGCAACAGCGTGGCGATGCTGGGACTGCCACTGGAGGAAGCCGCACGCATGGCATCGACCTATCCGGCGGAATTCCTGGGCATCGGCGACCGCTATGGACGCATCGCGCCGGGCTACCACGCCGACCTGGTGGCGCTGGACGAAAACTTGCAAGTCGTTGCCACCTGGATAAACGGAAAGCAATGAATTCCGCGCAGCGCTTCGCTTCAGTCGATGCGCTGCGCGGCCTCACCGTGGCGGCGATGCTGCTGGTCAATGATCCAGGTGATTGGGGCCACGTGTACGCGCCACTGCTGCATTCGGAATGGAACGGCTGCACGCCGACCGATCTGGTGTTTCCGTTGTTTCTGTTCATCGTTGGCGTGTCGATTGCATTGGGCATCGTGCCGCGGGTGGAATCGGGTGCGGATAGCGCAATATTGCGTCGCGCAGTGCTTGTCCGCGCAGCAAAGATCATCGGCCTGGGCCTGGTCTTGCATGCGTTGGCATTCTGGTTGCTGGACAAGCCCTGGTTCAGGCCCTGGGGCGTGCTGCAACGCATCGGCCTGTGTTTCGCAGTCGCCGGCCTGCTCGCACTGGTGACGCGTGCGCGTGCACAATGGCTGCTGATCGCGGCCCTGCTGCTGGGCTATTGGGCCCTGCTGGCCGCCGGTGGCTCGTATGCGCCGTGGGACAACCTGGCCAGCCGCATCGATACCGCAATGCTGGGGGCGATGGTCTACCAGTTCGATCCGTTGACCGGTCGCGGCCACGATCCGGAAGGATTGTTGAGCACGCTACCCGCGATCGCGACCACCCTGCTGGGCCTGCGCGCGGGCGACTGGCTGCGTCGTGGACAAACCCCAAGGCTGTTGTTGGCGGCAACGGTTGCGCTGGTGCTGGGATTGGCCTGGTCGCAGGCATTTCCTTTCAACAAGAACCTTTGGACTTCATCGTATGCGCTGTGGACCGCGGGCTGGGCGATGCTGATGCTGGCGCTCTGCCATGAATTGATCGATGGAAGAAAGTGGCCGGCCGTCGGCCGCAGCTTCGGGGTCAATGCGATTGCCGCATACGCGGGTTCGGCGTTCATGGTCTATGTGTTTGCCGCCCTGGGCTGGTGGGATCCGATCTATCGCCTCGGCTTCAGCAACTGGATGACGCCGCACTTCGGGCCGTACCTGCCTTCGCTGGCCTTTGCCTTGGCCTTCGTCGGATTCTGGTGGGTGGTGGTGCGCGGGATGGACAGGCGCAGCTGGCACGTCAAGCTCTGACCCCGGGATCGCCGGCCGGACAGCCCTGGATCATTGTTACGCAGAGGGACTTGCTTCGTTGGACAGGGACGAGCTTGACCCGATGTTCCTGGTGCGCAATCAAAGGCATCCACGCAGGCTCGGAGCTGCAGCGCGTGAGCTCGGGCACCCGAACATGCCAGGCCCCAGACGACGACAGCAGCATCTTCTGATTCCGTGCCAGGCTTGCCGCGCGCCAGTCCGCCCGGGCTGCGACCAGCCAATCACGTTTTTCTTCTGCGTATTGCGGTAGAAATCTTCAGGCATCCCGATTCGAGTCCGCGCCATGAAGCCCTTCCTCTGCCTTGCCGCCTGCGCAGTAATGTTGTTGACTGCCTGCCAGCGCCCCGCGACGACCGAAGCCAGGAAAAGCGCAGCTGGCGAATCCCGCACTCGGCCCGTCGCCGTCCTGGTGGGTGCAACGCGTTCGACCCAGGCCCAGGCTGCTCCGTCAGCGCAGGCGGCTAGCGGGCAGCGAGTGACTGGCGGCACCTCACCCATACGACGGGTACTCGACCCGCCCTTCAAGAGCACCGAGGTCGCCCGATTCGTCGAACCGTGGGCGATGACCTTCCTGCCCGATGGACGCCTGCTGGTTACTGAAAAGCAGGGTCACCTGAAGTTGATTGATGTAGCCAGTGGACAGAAAGGCGAAATCAGCGGTGTGCCCGCAGTCGCCTATGGCGGCCAGGGTGGCTTCGGCGACGTGGTCCTGCATCCGCAGTTCGCCAGCAACCGGCTGGTCTA
>JBDTPP010000018.1:0-32930 GCA_039932615.1 Pseudoxanthomonas sp. | reverse complement strand
GTGGATCACCGAGTACTACACCGGCACCCAGTTCAAGCCGGTGCAGCACATCGCGGCAGCGTCGACCACCGGGCACGGCACCAACATAATCGCCGGCCTCGGCATCTCGATGAAATCCACCGCGCTGCCGGTGATCGTGATCTGCGCGGCCATCTGGGGCGCGTTTGCGCTCGGCGGCCTGTTCGGCATCGCCATCGCCGCCACCGCGATGCTGTCGATGGCCGGGATGATCGTGGCCCTGGACGCCTATGGCCCGATCACCGACAACGCCGGCGGCATCGCCGAAATGGCGGAACTTCCGCCGGAGATCCGCAACATCACCGACCCGCTGGATGCGGTCGGCAACACCACCAAGGCGGTGACCAAGGGTTATGCGATCGGTTCGGCCGCGCTGGCCGCGCTGGTCCTGTTCGCCGACTACACCCACAACTTGCAGACGGCGCATCCGGGCAGTGTCTTCACCTTCGACCTGTCCAACCACATGGTCATCATCGGCCTGCTGATCGGCGGATTGATTCCGTACCTGTTCGGGGCGATGGCGATGGAAGCGGTCGGCCGCGCGGCCGGTTCGGTAGTGGAGGAAGTGCGCCGCCAGTTCCGCGAGATCCCCGGGATCATGGAAGGCACCGGCAAGCCCGATTACAGCAAGGCGGTCGACCTGCTGACCAAGTCGGCAATCAAGGAAATGGTCGTGCCTTCGCTGCTGCCGGTGGCCGTACCGGTAATCGTGGGCATGCTGCTGGGCCCGCAGGCGCTGGGCGGATTGCTGATCGGAACGATTGTCACTGGCCTGTTCGTGGCTATCTCCATGACCACCGGTGGCGGTGCCTGGGACAACGCCAAGAAGTACATCGAGGACGGCCACCACGGCGGCAAGGGTTCGGAGGCGCACAAGGCCGCGGTCACCGGCGACACCGTCGGCGACCCGTACAAGGACACCGCCGGCCCGGCCATCAACCCGCTGATCAAGATCATCAACATCGTCGCCCTGCTGCTGGTGCCGGTGCTGCCGGTCAATGGCTGGCTGGGCAGTGGCGGCGATGCGGAAACTTCGCATGCGCCAACAGCGATCAGCGCAAGCGTCGAGGAGGCTCATCTGGCCAAGCTGTATTTCGATACGGACTCCATTGGCCCGAAGAACGACAGCGCGTCGATCGCGTATGTACTGGTTACCCTCAGTAACGACAAGACCACGACTGCGCACGTATCCGGCTTCCACGACGCCACCGGCAGTGCGGATGCTAACGAGGAAATCGCCAAACAGCGGGCCGAGACGGTCAAGCGACTGCTGATGTCCCGTGGGGTGGAGGCTAATCGCATCGTATTGGAGAAGCCGATGCTGACTACTGGCGACGGTAGTCCCGACGAGGCCCGCAGGGTGGAGATCCGGGTCAAATAACCATTTTTTGCCTGACGAACTGGGAAAAGGCGGCTTAGGCTGCCTTTTTCTTGTTCCTTGAATGCGCATAAGCGACTTTCATCAGGCTCTGCGCCAGGAGCACCCCTCCTCAATCCTCCCCTACCCGCTGCGCGGGCAAGGAGGAGGTTTCTACTGCTGCGACGCAACAAGCAAGCGAGTAGAATGCCGGCCCTCACTTTCAACGCAGCTTTCGGAGCACCGCATGGGCCTGGACCACGTTTCCACCGGCAAGAACCCACCCGACGAAATCAACGTCGTCATCGAGATCCCCAAGGATTCCGAGCCGGTGAAATACGAGGTGGACAAGGAAAGCGGCGCGATCTTCGTCGACCGCATCCTTTCCACGCCGATGCGCTACCCCTGCAATTACGGCTACGTGCCGCGCACCCTGTGCGGCGATGGCGACCCGGCCGACGTGCTGGTGGTGCTGCCGTTGCCGCTGATCCCCGGATCGGTGATCCGCTGCCGCCCGGTCGGCGTGCTGCGCATGAGCGACGAGGCCGGCAGCGACGAAAAGATCCTGGCCGTGCCGGTGACCAAGGTATTCAACGGCTACTCCCACATCCAGGACATCGGCCAGGTGTCACCGCACTGGCTGGAACGCATCGGTCACTTCTTCGAGCACTACAAGGACCTGGAGAAGGACAAGTGGGTCAAGCTGGACGGCTGGGGCGACGCGGAAGAAGCGAAGCGGATCCTGAGCGAATCGATGATCCGCCACGAAGCCACTGAAAAATCCAGGTCCTGATCAACCCGGGGGGGGATGCTGAAAACATCCCGCGTCGAAACCTTCCCGCGTTGAATCCTTCCCGCGCGCCCATCAGCCCACCGTCACCGCACCCGCGTGCGGCGGCGGTGCGCCATGACGGTCCAGCTTTGCTTCTTCGCTGCGGGTGTCGCCATCGGCCAGGGCCATGTCCAGCACGTAGGAAGACAGCGTCTGCATCAAGCCTGTTTCGTTGCGCAGGCCCACTTCATTGATGCCGCGCGCCAGCAGTTCCGATTGCGTGGCCGCCAGCAGCGCCCGGTATCGGGGCCAGCCTTCGCCGCGCTCGCCGTAGCACGCCCACAACGCATGCCAGCGCCGCGCGAACGTCAGCAGCGCGCCCTGTAGTTCCGGCAAGCGTGGATGCGGGATGCATTCGCCCAGCAGGAACACGATGTGCTCGCGCACTTCCCACGGGCCCATCACCACCGGTGCGTTGACGGTCTCGAAATCAAGCGCCGGCCGGGTCGGCGAACCCGCCTGCAGGCGTAGCGGCTGCCATTCCGGCCCGCGCGGCCCCGGCGGCTTTCCAGCGGCCAGCAGGTCCCAGAAGCGGCTGCCGCCGACGGTGTCGGCCACCAGGTGGATGCGCGTGTCGCTACCTTCATTGACCACCCGGTGCCGGCGCCAGGTATCGAAGATCCAGCACTCGCCTTCGGCCATGTTGACCTCGCCCTCGCCGCACTGGAAACGCACCGACGGCGTGGTGAGAATGGGCACGTGGACGCGCATGCGTTCGCGCCAGTAGTAGTTGATGTCGACATGGGGCTTCACTTCCGCCTGTCCGGACAGGCGCATCAGCCTTGCCCTGCCCCAGGTCGCGCCCAGCGTATCCAGCACCTGCATCAGGTACGGACACTGCTCCAGCCACGGCGTCGGCTTCATCACCCCGGCCAGTTCGTCGTTGTCGGGGTCGCCCCCCGCGGTGATCAAGGTCAGCGCGCTGTTGCCGTCATCCTGGCTGGTACGTCCGCGCCATGCGGCCGGATCGATCGCCAACACTTCCTTGGCCAACGCTGGAGCATCGAACAACACGGGCAACTGGATAAACGGGACTTGCAGTTTCATTGCGCTTCCGGGGCGATTCCAATGCCGCAAGTGTGGTGTCGCCCCGGGGAAGAGTCAAAGCGTGACCCTGGCGCTCGCCACCCCGCCGCATATTCGCCAACAAAAAAAAGGCCCCGGTATGCCGGGGCCCCTGTGCTGCCGTGAAGACTCAGTTGAAGCTGTACTTGGCCCCCACGGTGAAGTAGCGGCCAATGGCGCCACTGTAGTCCAGCGGGTTGTAGTTGACCGCACCGTAGGTCAAAGGATCCAGCGGAGCGATCCGGTCGGTCACGTTGGCCACCGAGCCAAAGATCTCCCAGGCATCGGTCGGCTTCCAGCGCGCCGACAGGTCAACCGTGTAGAACGACTTCAGCACGCAACCCTTCGGCGCTGGCGTAGTGCCGTCGGCGAAACGGTTGGCGCAGGCCGCGCCTTCCTCGGCGATGTTCTTGATGCTGTCACGCCAGTTGACCACGCTGCTCACGCTGAAATTCCCGATATCCCAGGTCGCGCCGAAGTTGGCCTTGTTCTCGGGCGTACCGACGCAGTTGGTCACATCGCAGTTGCCATGGGTGCCGACGAACTCGTGCCGCGATCCGTCCACATCCTCGCGCTCGAACGAGAACAGATGCGTCCATTGCAGGTCGAGCGATAGCTTGCCGGCCTTGCCCATGTCGAAGCGCTGGCGGATATCGAAGTCCAGGCCTTCCACCGTGGTCGCGCTGGCGTTCTCGTAGCCCACCAACACCGCGCGGATGGTGCCGCTGTTCGGCGTCCCGGGGATGATGTCGGTGCCGCGAATCACGTTGGCCCCACCCGCCGCGATCGCCGCGTCCGCGCTGCCGCCGAAGATTTCGTCCTCGCGTTTGATCCGGAACGCATCCAGGGTCAGCGAAGTCGACGAAGTGGGGTCGAGGACGAGGCCGATCGTGTAGCTCTTGGACGTCTCCGGCTTCAGGTCCGGATTGGGCGAGGTGATCAATGCAAGCGGACCGGCTTCGCAATCCTGCGGGTCATGGCCGGGCGCGGCGCAACGGACCGGGTCCACCGCGGTGCTGAAGGCCGCCAGTCCACCGACACCGTTCTCGGCCGGGTTGGGCGCACGGAAGCCTTCGGCGTAGGTCCCACGCAGGGCGATCCAGTCGGCCGGTTTCCATTTGATGCCGATCTTGGGTGTGGTCGAATTATCACCACCCTTGTAGCTGTCGAAACGCAAGGCGGCATTGAGCTCGAGCGATTCCAGGACCGGCGCGACCATCTCTGCATACGCGCTTGCCACTTCCTGGGTGCCCGCATAGGCCGAGTAGCCCAGGCCGATGATGTCACCCACATCGGTGAAGGTCTGCGGGGTCAGTGACACCGACTGCCTGCGCCACTCCACGCCTAGCGCCAGTCCCAGGGAACCGCCGGAAAGATCCATCAGAGAACGCGAAGCCTTTGCATCGAACGAATCCAGCTTGGTGTCACCCTTGGAGCGGATCGTCGGAGAAATATAGTCATACAGCGCCTGGCTGTTGAGCCCTGAGTTGTCGCCGATGCGCCAGTAGCCGACCGGGCTGTTGGGATCGGTGAGTGCGGTCAGCACGTGGCTGTACTGCAGGAACCCCTTGCGCGAATTGTCCAGGCTGGTTTGGGAATGCATCAGCCCGGCGTCGTAATCCCACGCCCCCCAGCTACCACGCGTACCCACCAGGAATCGAACCAGTTCGCTTTCGTTGTTGACCACCCTTGGACCCACGTCAAACGCCGTGTAGCGCAGGCGAACGGCAGTGCCCTGGTACGGGTTGTCCGGATGGTCCGGGCCCAGCAGGGTTGCCCCTGGACCCGGATCGGAAGCATTGACCGGGCCGCCCGGGTAGCCCCACGCGCCCGACACCCCGGACGGGACGTTGGTGAATGAGGTTTCCTTCTTCGAGTAGCTGAACTCGGTGTACAGCTCGGCGTTGTCGTTGAGGGCAAAAGTGCCGCGCGAGAAGAAGTTGACGTACTGCTCCTTCGGCGACAGGTCGCGGAACTGGCCGACATCCCACAGGCAGCCGCCGGCCGCATCCTGCGGAGTGACGTCGGACAGCGCCGCACAACCGGGAAGCGATTCGAAAAGATGGGTGTCCGGATTCTCGATTGCACCGCTTGGGCCACCACCCGCGCCGGTGCCGCCGCCCGTGATCCTGCCTGGCAGGTTGGTGGTCACCGCATACCCCCACGGCCGGATGTCGCCGGTACCGATCCACTTGCGATTGCGACGGTCGCGCATGCCGATGGCATCGGTCTTCGATCCTTCCAGGCTGAAGAAGAAGTTGAAGCCGTCGTCTGCCAGGTCGCCAAAACCGGCCGTGACCGAGCCCTTGCGCTGGTCACCGTCGCTGTCGCCGGAAGTGCCCACCGAACCCTTCACCACAACCCCGTTGAACTCCTTGCGCAGGATGATATTGACCACGCCGGCGATCGCGTCGGAACCATATACGGCCGAAGCGCCGTCCTTGAGCACGTCGATCCGTTCGACCGCTTCCAGCGGGATGGTGCTGAGGTCGGTGAATACCTTCTGGCCGTCATCGGCCAGGCCGAACGGCGCCAGGCGACGGCCATTCAACAACACCAGGGTGGAGCCGGCACCCAGGCCGCGTAGCGAGACGCCTGCGCCACCGCCGGCGAAACCGTTGCCGAAGCTCTTGGGTATGGAACCGGCACCGTCAATGGTCAGGGTCTGCAGGTATTCCGCGACCGTGTTCTTGCCAGAACGGTCAATTTCCTGGCGCGTGATGACCTGTACCGGCGAAGCCGTCTCGGTATTGGTACGGGGAATATTGGAACCCGTCACCACGATCATGTCCAGGTTGGTCGCCTCTTCGGCCGGTGCGGCCTCCTGCGCGAACACACAGGGCGCGAAAAGGGCCATCGCGATACCTGCGGACAACGAGGCGTGGCGTAATTTTCTGTGGATCATTAGGTCATCTCTCCGAGTTTGTTATGAGTGCGTTAACGCCCGACGAAGTTACGTACCGAACGCCAGGACTGCTTTGCGTTCGCGGCTGCGTGGGTTTGCATGATCTGTCGTGAAGGCCTTTGCGTTCAGGCGATAGGTTGACGGGGGCAATCCGTAGCGTTCGCGGAAGGCGCGGGAGAAACTGCAGTTGTTCTCGAACCCGCACACCGCGCCGACCTCGCCGACCGACAGCGTCGTGCCCTGCAACAGATGCGCGGCGCGGCTCAAGCGCAGGCGCGCGGCCATTGCCTGCGGCCCTTCGCCATACAGGGCATGGAATATCTTGGTGAAATACCAGGTGGAGACGTTGCTCAGCTCGGCCAGCTCGGCCAGCCGCACGTTGCGGTCCACGTTGCCCTCCAGGAACAGGCGCGCACGCTGCATGCGGTCGAACACCTGGCTCTTGCGGCGCAGCGAACGCCCCGGGCAGTGGTCGATCATCTGCCGGAAGTCGTACTGCACGTTGCAGACATGGCGCAGCAATGGCACCAGGGGATTCACGTCATCCCCCGGCACGACGCGACCACTCCTGCCAAACACTCCGGTCTGCCGCCACAGCTGCACGCACTGGCGCATCTCGCCCTTGCCCAGCTTGCCGCGCCCGGTGTGCAGGTCGAGATGGGTGAACTGCCTGATCCGCGCCCGCATCGCCGCCGGCATCATCACCCCCAGCACCAGGCTGTTGCGGCCGGCATAGATCGAGGGACGTGAGTCGGGCTCCAGTACCAGCCACTCCCCGGCTTTCAGATTGAAGCGGCCTTCCCTCGCATCCAGGTCGGCGCTGCCGCGCACCACCACCCAGAACGAAACGAGGGAAGCCTGGACGACGATGCTGCCAGTGCGACTGGCCGCCATGACGCTGACAAGTTCCGGATTGCTGTAGTCGCCAGCGGCTTCAAGCAACTGGTTGCGATCGATCCACGCGGTTTGCATCTTCATGGCCATTCCTGTTGGAGGATTGGCCACTGGTTTGATCCATGCGGTCCCGAATCTCAGGAATTCAGGCCGAAATTTTTCCGATATCTTTCAGTAACGTTTCCAAACCCATGCGCTTCAACAACTTGCGATGGAATCGACGCAGAGTCAACGCTTCACGGTTTTCGCCGCGACCGTGCCGGAAGTCATGGCTGAAAGATCCGCCCAGCCAATATCGGAACTGTTGCTGACATCCATGGTGACGTACAACGACTTGCCCGAACGATCCAGGCTGGGGCCCACTGGCCACGATTCGACCTTACGCTCAAGGCACAGGGCAGGCTTCGACCGGGGCTCACCCATCTTGATCCAGCCGGTCGCGCAGTCTTCGCTCCAGTCCAGGAAGTAGACTGCGTCGGGACCGATGCTCCAGCGCTTGTACTCGCTGGGGACGTGCGGGTGCGACTCGTCGACCAACTCGGCCCCGCCCAATCGCATGTCGCTCCGCCACAGCCCGGGCTTGGACATGCGGGTGAAATAGACAATACGGTGGGCCGAGTCGTATTTGACCAGGGCCACGTCGTCCAGGCTGGCCAGTTCGCGCCAGGGTGTGACCGAGCGATCGTACAGCGCTACTCGCAAACGCCCTTCGCCGCCGTCGGCACCCACCAGCAGGTGTTTGGGATCGTCGGTGTAGGCGGCGTAGATCGGGCTGGAGGCGGGCACCGGCAACGCCTCGGCACGGCCGCTTTCCACATCCACTTCGTACAACAGCTGCTGGGTGGATGGGTTGCCGATCACCAGCAGCTTGCGGCTGTCTTCCGACCACACCGGGTTGTGCCGCGGCACCGGCATGATCGATTCTATTTCCCTCGCCGCATCCGGCTTGTCCAGTTCGCCAACCCACAACGCCTGGCGCGAACCGCGGTCGGAAATGAAGGCCAGCATGCGGTTGTCGGGCGAGACCGCCGGCAGCATCTCCGAACCGCTGGAAGCGAACACGCGCTCGCGCACCGGCTTGCCGCCCCTGGATGCGTCCAGCGATATGCGGAAGATCCCCGCGACCGAACGATCCACGGTAAAGACCATCGAAGGCGAGGCGCGGGCGATGTCCGGGGTCAGTGCGACTTCGCTCATCTCCAGTGGCGTGATCCGGCCGGTCGCCATGTCGTAGCGATGCATGAAGGTAGCGCTACCGATGTAGCTGAAGATCAGACCACTTCCATCGGGCAGCCAGTCCCAGCCGCGTATGTCGCTCTTGATGCTGGTAAGCCGCTGCGGCTTGCCGCCGCTGGCCGGCATCTTCCACAAGTCGGAAAGCGAGATGTTGCGGCGGAACACGATCCATCGACCATCCGGTGAATAGCGTGGGTCGATGTCTATATCGCCGTTCGAAATCGCGTAATCGAAGGTATGCCACTTGCCGCTCGCGATATCCAGCAGCCGCAGCGGGCTGCTGGCTTCATCCGCGGGCTTGACCACCATGCCCATCAGTAAACCGCTGTCGTCGGGTGTCCAGTCGTAGGTGGAAGCACTGCCGCCGAAACAGTCGGCGATCATGCGTTCATTGCCGCCGCTCGAGGCCACGGTCATGATCCGGCACTGGCTGGCCTGGTCGTGGCGAACGAAAGCAAGACGACGGCCGTCATGCGACCACACCGGCATCGCGTCGCTGTGCCCCGGCGGCGGATTGGTCAGCGCGCGTGGCGGCACATGCGCACTGGTCTGGATCATGATCCGTCCGTAATTTTCTTCGTCTATCTGCTCGTAAGCCACCAATGCGCCATCCGGCGAGAGACTCGGATTGGTTTCGCGCCCGGGCCGGGAAGTGATGGTTATGAAGGCCAGCGATTCCGGCGCGGAATCGGTGCCGGCTGCGGACCTGGGCGCGGTTTCCGCCAACCCTTTTTTCTTGTCGCCCTGCAGATAAATCAAGGCTCCAGCGCCTACGGCGAGCAGGCAGGCCGCTGCGATGGCGGCCGGAACGAAGCGCGTGCGCTTGGCTGTCTGCCCGGTCCTCTTCAGTGGCTCCGGAATGCTGGCCTCGATCACGACCGGCGCGACTTGAACGACGGGCGCCGCAACCTCGATGGTTTCCGCATCCAGCCACTCCACCGCTGCCATCAACCGGTAGCCGCCCTTGGAAATGGTCTCCAGGTAACGTGGCGAATCGCGGTCATCACAGAACGCCTTGCGCAACTGGCCAATGGCCTGGGTCAACACGTCGTCGGTCGGCAGGGTGTCCGGCCACACCCATTCCAGCAACGCTTCGCGACTGACCACCTTGCCATGCTGGCCGACCAGCGCCAGCAGGACATGTATTGCCTTTACCGTGAGCCGGACCGGCTCCGCCTGCAATGCTGAAACCACCTCGCGTCGCGGCAGGTCCACCACGAACTCGCCCACCTTCAGCCGGTCCGATTCCTGATGCAGTGGATAGGAGCTTGGATTCAGCATGGGGAAGATGGATTCCTGTCTGATGGGATTATCGTTGGAGCGAAGAGCCGTTTTCACTCAGCCAAGTTGTCGACAAGATACGCAAAACACCGGTGGGTGTAGTGAATAACGCCCGGCGCGCCACGATGGGTAGAGTTGGAACCACAAGATCTGGCTATCGAGCCGGCGGCGACTTCTCGGTCTGCACCTAGCTCACCCCCTGTTGCGCCCTGAGGCGCAAATTTTTTGGGCTTGGCTGCAGGATTGACGCGCCACACTCCAGACCCGGAGCATCCGGCCGCCAGTCATCGCGCGCATGTGCCACAGGTATTGCCCAAGCGTCGTGGACCTGACCCTGTTCATGCTTGCATGGATCCACAGGCATAGACCTTTGCAGAGCTTGGCGAGTGGTGTTGCTCGACGCCGGCCCGCTTTCGCTTGCGGCACTCTAGGCGACGCGGCAACCAAAGGCTCCCTGGACCTGGAAAATGACACAGCACCGCCCCTCTTCCGCGCAAGCGCAAACAGCTGTTGCCGATCCGGCACCGACCGACCAGCGGCTCTGGTCGCAAGCGCGGGCGCACATAACACAGGGCCACTGGAACGAGGCCACCCACACGCTTGAGGCGCTGCTGCTTAGCCAGGCCGAGGTCATACCCGTACTGCTCCTGCTGGCCAGCGTTTCGCTGGCGACCGGAAGCGTGCGCGGTGCCGTTGCCCATCTACAGCAGGCGGCCGCTTCGCTTCCTGACAACATCGACGCGATCGGCCGCGTCGCCCAGGCGCTCTCGCGGATCGGTGAAACCCGCGCTGCGCACGCATGCCTGTCGCATCCCGGAATCGCCCTCTCTGCCAACGCGCGCGCATTGCTCATGCTGGCACATGTTTCCCAAGGCCTGGGCCTGCATGTCGAAGCCTTGGCATTGATGGAACGCGCGCACGCAATTGGACTGGATAGCGCGGATTTCCGCTACTTCCATGCGCTGCAGCTGCAGTTCAATGGCCGCATCGGCGAGGCGGAAGCGAAAATGGAATCGTGCCTGGCGATGGGTCCCACCTTCGGCCGTGCCTCGCTGACCCTGGCGCGCGTGCGCAGGCAGACCGCGGCCAGCAACCACCTCCCATTCATCCGCTCGCGACTCGCGGCGATGGAACAAGGAAGCGAAGACCATGCCGCCTTCGAGTTCGCCTTGCACAAGGAACTGGACGACCTTGGCCAATGCGAGGAAGCCTGGCAGGCCTTGCAGCGCGGCAATGGGGTCATGCAACGCCGGCTGGGCCATGACGGGGCCGGCGAACGCGCGATCTTCGATGCGCTCATCGCCAGGTTCGACACCCAGACCTTTGCGCAGGAGCAGGCAGCACCCGACGGCCCTGTTCCGATCTTCATCGTGGGCATGCCGCGTTCGGGCACCACCCTGCTCGAGCGCATCCTCGGCAACCACTCCATGGTCATGTCGACGGGCGAACTTGCCGACTTCCCGCGGCAACTGCGCTGGGCGACGGACCTGCACGGCCATGCCCTGGTCGACCTGCCCTTGCTTGAAGCTTCGCGGCAACTGGACTTTCCACTGCTGGGTCGTCGCTACCTGTACCAGACCCAGTGGCGCGCGCAAGGCCGGCGCTTCTACGTGGACAAGCTGCCGCCCAACTTCATGCTGATCGGCTTCATCCGCCACGCCTTGCCGCATGCGCGGATCCTGCACATGGTCCGCGATCCGATGGACGTCTGCTTCTCCAACTATCGCGCGCTGTTCGGCGATGCGTATGCCTACAGCTACGACCTGGAGTCGCTTGCCCACCATCATCGGCAATACCAGAGGCTCATGCGGCACTGGCACCGGACCCTGCCGGGTTTCGTACTGGACATCGACTACGACGAAATGGTGCGCCACACCGGATCGGCGACCCGGCGAATCCTCGGATTCTGCGGCCTTCCCTACGAAACTACCTGCCTGGAGACGACCGCCAACGATTCTCCGGTCGCCACATTGAGCAGTGCGCAGGTGCGTGCGCCCATCCACCAGCGTTCGGCGGGCGAGTGGCGCCGCTACGGGCCCCAACTGGATCCGCTGCAGCGGATGCTGTTGCCTGGCTGATGCTGAAATAGAAGCATGGGCCGGCGATGTTCCGCAGGTCCATGCCGTCTGCCTGCCGCACCTCAATTGCTGCCGAAATCGATCCGGTACTGCAACCAGAAAGCGCGCCCATAACCGTTGTACGCAAAGATGTTGTAGAACGGCGGCGCGAAGCCCTGCGAGCCGTCGTAGGTGCGATCGCGCGGCGGCGGCGTGTTGAACACGTTGTTGACGATCAGGCTCACCGAACTGTTGTCGGTCACGTCGTAGCTAAGCGCCAGGTTGTAGAGCATGTGCGGCCCGACCCGGCCCTGGCTGGTCCCGGGCGTGGTGTCGATGCCGAACTGCGCGGCGTAGTTGGGCGTGGAGCCGTAGCGGATGCCATGCAGGTTGGCCGACCAGTCGCCTTTCTGCCAGCTCAGGTCGCCGGTCAGCACGGTCTTGAATTCGGCGCTCAGCGCCTGGCCTGGCGACAGCAGGTCGAACTCCGGATCGCCCGGGAAAGTCACCGTGGTGTGGTCCAGGGTCACGTTGTAGTCCAGTCCGAAACGAACTTCGCCGAACCTGCCCCAGTCGAATCGCGCGCTGCCGCCGGCGACGATGCCGGAGATCTGTTCCTCGGCGATGTTGATCGCCTTGATGGTCACCAGCTGGATCGTCTCGCTCAGCAGCGGATTGGCGTTGATTGGCCCGCGCGTGATGCGCGAAAGCGCGTCCACGCAGGTCGGGGAGTTGATGTCCAGGCGACCCTGGCGGCATTCGTTTTCGTCGAACAGGGTCCGCGAGGACGATTGCGGCAGGACCTCGTCCTCGATCTTGATGTTGTAGTAGTCGGCACGCATCTCATAGCGATCGCTGGGCGACCAGACGACGCCGAACCCGTAGGACTTGGCGTTGATCGACTTGAGGTCGGGGTTCGCCACCTGCAAGCCTTCGATCGACTGCCCGTCGAAGGGACAGTTCGGGTTGGGGCCGTAGGTCTCGCACTTGTAGTAGTCGGTCTGCTGTGAAAAGAACCCGTTGCCGCCGGTGAACACATAGCCCATGTCGGGCGCGCGGAACGCGGTGGCGTAGTTGCCGCGTATCAACAGGCTGTCGAACGGCCTGAACTCCAACCCGATCTTGTAGGTCACCTTGGAATCGGAGCCGGCGTCGATGTTCTTGTAGGAATCGTAGCGCCCCGACAGATTGGCGGTAAGCGACTTCAGCAGTGGGATGCTGAACTCGACGCCGGCCGCGCGATTGGATCGGCTGCCCTTGCCGCTGGTCCCGCTGAGGCCGAAGAAGTCATCGCCGCTGACCCCCGGATCCACCGGGTTGTCCCAATGCTGGTAGCCGCCCTGCAACACCGCCGCCACACCGACCGACCCGGCCGGCATCTGGAACAGGTCGGCGTTGGTCAGCTGCAGGTTGACGTTTTGGGTCCAGGTGGAGGAGTCGTTGTGGATATTGCGCGAGAACGCGCGGAACTGCGCCGGGGTTATCGACTGGAACAGTCCAGGCTTGTTGGGTGCTTCGTAGACCGGGTAACCGTAGTAGGTCCCCAGCTGCGGACCCATGAACTGCGCCTGGAAGAACGCATCCATTTCATCCACCAGCGGCCACAGCTGGTCGGATACCACTTCATAGCCGGAGCGGCTGTAATAGGCGTCGTAATCCCATTTCGAATCGCCGACGGTACCGTTGATCCCGACCGCGAAGTTGTAGGACTTGGACTTGGTGTCGTAGGTGGTGAGACCCTGCTCTTCCGGCGAGAAGATGTGCTGGTAGGTCTCGATGGTCTGCAGCGAGGAATTCCAGATATAACCCTGGGTGCCGGCGTTGTAGTTGGGATACCAGAAGTGCGAGCCGGAATCGTTCTTGGCCTTGTTCTCGCCATACAGCACGCTGGCATAGAGGCTGGCCTTGTCGTTCAGATGGAAAGTCGAGTTGAAATAGCCTGAAATGCCGCTCTCTTCGTTGAGCAGCGTCGCATACCCCGGCTGCGCCCGGCTGCCGCAGAAGAAGCCGCGTCCCGGGCGGAAATCAAGCTGGGTGGTGCCACCGAAATTGGCTGCTACGTTGTCGCAACCGGTGCCGGGATCGTCGTACTGCCCGGTGATGCCGTTGAGGATGATGAAGGTGCGGCTGCCGTAACGCAGGTCCGGGTTGGGATTGTCGTCGGTCGTATCGGTGAAATCGCGTTGCCGCATGTAGATCGGATCCTGCTCGCTGGCCTGGATGCCGTAGGTCAAGTCCAGGTTGTCCCAGGTCTTGCCACCGGTCAGCTGCACGCGCTTGTTGCTGCCGCCGCCGTCGGAATAACCGCCGACGCGAACGTCCAGCTGCACGCCATTGATGTTTTTCTTCAGGATGATATTGACCACGCCGGCGATCGCCGCCGAGCCGTAGATCGAGGACTGGTTGCCGGGCAGGATCTCGATGCGGTCGACCATCGCCGTGGGGATGCTGGTCAGGTCGGTGAAGTTGCTCTGCCCGTTATAGAGCAACGGGTAGTCGGCCAGAGGCCTGCCGTCCATGAGGATCAGGGTGAAGCTGGGCGACAGGCCGAGCAGGCTGATGGTGGTCGCATTGGCGGTGAAGCTGCCGGCGTACTGGTTGTCCTGCACCGCGCCGGTCGCCAGCGGTTGCGCGCGCAGCACGTCGGAAACATTGCGGAAGCCCTGTTTCTGGATGTCCTCGGCACTGATGACGATCACGGGGGAGGCGGTCTCCAGCTGCGACCGGGGAATGCGCGATCCGGTCACCAGCACGCGGTCGAGCTCGGCAACGTCCGGATCCTGGCCTGGGTCGCGCGCGGAATCCTGGGAAGTAGCCGGGTCCGCTTCCTGCGCCTTGGCTATTTGAATCGTCAGCGGAAGCGCGAGTGCCGCGCATACTGCGGTAACCAGAATCTTTCGGTCCATGTGCTTCCCCTTCGCTATCGAACGGCGTCGCATTCCGCGAGAGTCCGTACGATGACATCCGGGCCAGGTCCATATTTGATGCAGATTGCTGTCGTGATTGACCGATGTTGGCGTTATCCCCCGCTACTTAACAAGATCGGCTATTTGACAAGCGCCAGTGTGCCGACCGATTTTGCCGGCGGCGAGAAAGTGAGCTGACCGACCTTTCACCCATGCAAGCAGGCGCTGTCTGGTGCCGGTCTGGTTACTTCCGGTCGATTCCGCCGGAATCCCGGCGCAGCGTAGTCAGCCCGATCAGTCGCGACACCACCAGGGCGATGTACATCACACCCGCGAAAGCTTCCAGCATCACCAGCGCCCGTGCCTGTGGCAGCACCGGCAACACGTCGCTCAGGCCGACGCTGGCCAGCACGCTGAAACTGAGGAACAGCAGTTCCATCCAGCTGCGCGGGTCCTGCGGATTGATCGCGGCAATGAAGCTGCCCGGATACCACTCCTGGCAGACCGAGAAGGCAAACGCGAAGGCCCAGGCCAACAGGGTAAAAGTAGCTCCCGCCGCAAACAACTCGTCGCTGGTGACCTTGTGGTCGTTGAGCATGTACAGGATCAGGCTGGCCGCGGTGTAGAAATAAAGCGCGCTTTCCAGCAATTGCGCGTAGACCAGCAAGCCGGGATAACCCGGCCACAGCGTAAGCATCGACAACACCACAGACGGAACCGCCAGGCACCACGCAATCCAGTTGATCGACGGACTGCGGTTGACCACCCACAAGGCCAGTGCCAGCACCAGGATGCCGAAGGCGCCGAACAGGACCCGGCCGGTGTCGGTGTTGTCCACCACCGGATAGAGGACCACGCCCAACAACTGGACCACCAGCAGGATCGCGGAAGGATGTCGATGCAGCAACTTCTTCGGATTGATCATGCGGGTGATGAAGTCTCGGGCGACATGCGGCGTGTGCGGCTCAACCCAGCCGGTCTTCGGCGTGGCCCAGTACGGCAACACGCGCGATGCCGGACATCAGCGCCGGGAGCATGCTCAGTTCGTTGCGCAGCATCGACTCGCCAGCCATTGGTTTGACCTGGGCCAGGAAACCATCCAGCAGTCGCCGGTATTCCGGCACCGCTTGCGCCGCGTCGGCATGCGCGGCCCAGAGCCCGCGCCAGGCGTGGTAGAGCATGCGCACATGGCGGTGGATGGTGATCTGATGGGGCGATGGAATCATCTCCTCCACCAGGAAATCCAGGTGTCGTTCCAGTTCCCAGGGCGACATCACCTGCGGCAGGTTGTAGTTCTCGAATGGAATCGGTGGCGGCGATGAAGCCGCGTACTCCAGCGTCTGCGCTGTCCATCCAGGCGAGTCGGCCGCAATGCCCACCGGCCGGCCGCGATAGACCATTTTCCAGAACTCCGCCCCGCCCACGGTGTCGCAGACCAGGTGGATGCGCGGGCGATCATCCGCGTTCAACACGCGATGCTGTCGCCAGGTGTCGAAGATCCAGCATTCGCCAGGCGCCATGTTCAAGCCTGCATCGCCACACTCGAATCGGACTGTCGGCTGGGTCACGACCGGCACGTGCACGCGCACGCGCTCGGTCCAGTAGTAATGCTGGTCGGCATGGCGGGTGACTTCGGCCTGGCCCGACAGGCGCATCAAGCGGGTGCGCCCGACCGTCGCGCCCAGGCTGGCGAGTACCTGTTGCAGGTAAGGCAAGGCCGCAAGTTGCGGAGTGGGGCGCATCGGCCCGGCAAAACCTTCATTGCCCGGATCGCCATCGACCGCCACCAGCGGCATCATGGAATTGCCCGGGAAGTTCTGCGGGTGTGGCCGCCAGCTGTCCTTATCCAGCGAGCCGATCTCCTCGGCCAGCTGGAGTGCGTCGAACAGGATCGGCAATTGCACGAAGGGCGCATGTAGTTTCATTGGATTCGCACATTCGTTTCCCGGCGTACCGCAGCATGGATGTTAACCATGCTGCGGGCTGGCGGCTATCCCTGTCCACGGCGTGCAAGCGGCCAGCCCGCGTCAATGCATGATTATTGAGCGGGTTTGCCGCTGCCCGATCTATACGGGTACCGGGAGAAGATCTCGGCCACCGCCGAATCGATCCGCGCCGCGCGTTGTTCCGGCTTGACCTTGGAAACCCGGCCTACTGCGATTCCTTCCCAGACCAGCCGGTTCCTGGCACGGTCGACCAGGTCCACGTTGAGCGTGCCTTCCGTGTACTGGCGCACGTTGGTCTGCTCGCGCCAGTAAGGCACCGCGAAATAACTTTGCGCGCGGTAGCTGTAGTAGTAGTTGTAGTCGACGGTCGGGATGGTGCTGACGTCGGTCTTTTCCTGCATGTAGGCGTTGAGGTTCAGCCAAAGGTCCGGCTGGTCGGCGTTGAAGACATAGCCGCGCGATTCCATCTGTGCGCGCGCCGCTGCCTTGATCCGGTCGGTGGTGGGCGTGGCATAGCCTTCCTTCTCCAACGCAAGCGGCGCGTAGAAACCGAAAGTGCGGTAGCTGCCGAAACTTGCTTCCGGATCGACTTCACTGCTGATGCGGGGACCGCTGGCGCAACCGGCCAGCAACAAGGCCAGCGCACCCAGCGTCGCGAAGGCAAAGCGTCTTTGAATCTGCATGGCGGATCTCCTGCACTTGATGGTAGGCGCGAACCTAGCACTGGTCCATTTGCCCTCGGTGAAGGTACGCAGGAGGCCGGCGAACGGTTGCAGCCCTCCCCGCCTCTGTTCAGCCTTGCCGATAGACCTGCGCGCCCTGGGCCCTGAACTCCGCCGACTTCTCCGCCATTCCTTCTTCCAGCGCCGCGGTTTCCTCGACCCCGTGCTCGGCCGCGTAGTCGCGCACGTCCTGGGTGATCTTCATCGAACAGAAATGCGGGCCGCACATCGAGCAGAAATGGGCCAGCTTGTGCGCGTCCTTGGGCAGGGTCTCGTCGTGGAATTCCTGCGCCTTCTCCGGATCCAGTCCCAGGTGGAACTGGTCTTCCCAGCGGAACTCGAAGCGCGCCTTGGACAGCGCGTTGTCACGCACCTGCGCGCCCGGATGGCCCTTGGCCAGATCGGACGCATGGGCGGCGATCTTGTAGGCCATGATCCCGTCGCGCACGTCCTGCCGGTTCGGCAACCCGAGATGCTCCTTCGGCGTCACGTAGCAGAGCATCGCGGTGCCGAACCAGCCGATCATCGCCGCGCCGATGGCGCTGGTGATGTGGTCGTAGCCCGGGGCGATGTCGGTGGTCAGTGGACCAAGGGTGTAGAACGGCGCTTCGCCGCACTCGGCCAGCTGCTTGTCCATGTTTTCCTTGATCAACTGCATCGGCACGTGGCCGGGGCCTTCGATCATCGTCTGCACGTCGTGCCTCCACGCGATCTTGGTCAACTCGCCCAGGGTTTCCAGTTCACCGAACTGGGCCGCGTCGTTGGCGTCGGCGATGCAGCCCGGGCGCAGTCCGTCACCCAGTGAGAAAGCCACGTCGTAGGCCTTCATGATTTCGCAGATGTCCTCGAAGTGGGTGTAGAGGAAGTTTTCCTTGTGATGGGCCAGGCACCACTTGGCCAGGATCGAACCACCGCGCGAGACGATGCCGGTGACGCGCTTGGCGGTCAGCGGCACGTAGCGCAACAGCACCCCGGCATGGATGGTGAAGTAGTCCACGCCCTGCTCGGCCTGTTCGATCAGGGTGTCGCGGAAGATTTCCCAGGTGAGCTCCTCGGCGCGGCCATCGACTTTTTCCAGCGCCTGGTAGATCGGCACGGTGCCGATGGGAACCGGCGAATTGCGGATGATCCACTCGCGGGTTTCATGGATATGCTTGCCGGTGGACAGGTCCATGACGGTGTCGCCGCCCCAGCGGATCGACCAGACCAGCTTCTCGACTTCCTCGGCGATACCGGAGGACACCGCGCTGTTGCCGATATTGGCGTTGATCTTGGTCAGGAAGTTGCGGCCGATGATCATCGGCTCGCTTTCCGGGTGGTTGATGTTGTTGGGCAGGATGGCGCGGCCGCGGGCGATCTCGTCGCGTACGAATTCCGGGGTGATGAACTTCTGGATGCTGGCACCGAAGGATTCACCGGCATGCTGCTTCAGCAGCAGCGCATCGCGGACTGCGTCCAGGCGCTGGTTCTCGCGGATCGCGACGTATTCCATCTCCGGGGTGATGATGCCCTTGCGCGCGTAATGCATCTGGCTGACGTTGGCGCCGGCCTTGGCGACGCGCGGCAGGGTGCGCGCTGGAAAGCGCACCGCGTCCAGGCGGGCATTGGTCTCGCGCCCGCGGCCGAATTCCGAACTCAGCTGCGGCAGCAGTTCGGTATCGCCGCGCTCCTCGATCCACTTCGCGCGCAACGCCTGCAAGCCACTGCGCAAGTCGATGCGCGCCTCCGGATCGGTGTACGGACCGGAAGGGTCGTAAACCGTGATCGGCGGATTTTCTTCGCCACCGAACAGCGTGGGTGTCTGCGACTGCACGATCTCGCGCATCGCGACCTGCAGGTCGGGGCGCGAGCCCTGCACGAAAATCTTGCGCGAACCGGGAATCGGCCGGGTCACGGATTCGGAAAGCTGTTCGGTCTGCTGCAGCAGCGTGTCGGGTTGCGCGTTCATCGGCTTCGTCCTGTTGCGGGAAGTCTGCGAGGGTTCGCAGTCACGGACGAAGCGGCGGCGCACGGATCGCATTGTGGAACCACGGCTCAAGCCAGTTTCCGGTTTCGCGTCCTGCGAAGCTTCCCTACGCCGGTCTCAACCGGATCAGGTTCGAAGGGACTGTCTCAATCGCGTGGCCGTTGCACTGGCCAGCGATACCCCCGCTTCAGCGACCATTAGACCCCGAAACAGGCGCATGCGCCAAACTGGCGGGATCCACTCTCGTCGACGCAACCGCAACAGGTGGCGTGTTCTACTCCGGCAGCGTGTTCACACGCCTGAATCGTCGACCTGCCGCGTGGCGTCGACCTCCCTCATCGTGCCGTGCAAGCGGCCCGCTATTTTCAGGGCATCCGTGGTCTTCCGAATCTCGATCCTGATCGTCGCCCTCCTGGTCACCCTCGCCGGGTTCTGGCCCGGTCCGTTCAATGCCTATGTCCAGGCCACGCTGGCCTGGGTGGTTCCCAGTGCAGGCTGGCTGTACCTGCTGGTGGTGTTTGCCACGCTGGTGTTCCTGCTGTTCCTGGCCTTCGGCCGCTTCGCCCAATTGCGCATCGGCGGCGAAGACGCGGAGCCTGAGTTCTCCACCACCAGTTGGCTGGCGATGCTGTTTGCCGCCGGCATGGGCATCGGCCTGGTGTTCTGGGGCGCAGCCGAACCGGTGTCGCACTACGCGCGGCCCCCCGAAGGCCTGCAGCCGCAAAGCATGGATGCGGCACGCGCTGCGATGCGCTATGCCTTCTTCCATTGGGGCCTGCATCCCTGGGCCATCTATGCGCTGCTGGGACTGGCGATGGCCTGGTTCCAGTACAACCGCAATGGCCGCGGCCGCATCAGCGACCTGTTGCAACCGGTGCTGGGCAAGCACCACCTGGGCTGGATGGGCATGGTGGTGGATGTGGCAGCGGTGGTTGCCACCGCAATCGGCGTGGCCACCACGCTGGGGTTTGGCACGGTGCAGATTGCGGCCGGGCTGCATCTGGTCTTCGGCCTGCCCGCCACCACCGGCGCGAAACTTGCCGTGGTCGGCGTCGCTTTCGTGCTGTACATGGCCTCCAGCAGCAGCGGCGTGGATCGCGGCATCAAGTGGCTGTCCAACCTCAACCTGGCGCTGGCGGGCGTGCTCCTTTTGCTGGTGCTGCTACTGGGACCCACCGGCTTCATCTTCGACACGTTCACTACCACCCTGGGCAGCTACCTGGACCATCTGCTGGGAATGAGCCTGCGCATGTCGCCTTTTTCGGGCAGCAGCTGGGTCGCCGAATGGACCATCTTCTATTGGGCCTGGTGGATCGCATGGGCACCCTTCGTCGGCGCCTTCATTGCCCGCGTCTCGCGTGGCCGCAGCGTGCGTGAATTCGTGCTCGGCGTGGTCGTGGCCCCCAGCCTGCTGGGTTTCGCCTGGTTCTCGGTGTTTGGCGGGGCCGCCCTGTGGGCGCAGATTTTTGGCGGCGCCGATATGGTCGGCGCGCTGGCCAATGGCTACGAGACCGTGCTGTTTGCCTTGTTCGATACGTTACCGGGCAGCAAGCTGCTGGCGACCCTGGCACTGGTGCTGCTGGTCAGCTTCTTCCTGACCTCGGCCGATTCGGCGGTGCTGATCCTGTCCAGCATGTCGACCGAAACCGCCGGCGAGCCGCCACTGTCGCGCAAGTTTGCCTGGGGCGCGGCGATCGCCCTGATTGCGGGTGCGCTGCTGCTTGCCGGCGGACTGGATGCCCTGCAGGGACTCATTACCATCGCCGCACTTCCGTTCGCACTGCTCGTATTGCTGGTGGTGTTCGGGCTCTATCGCGCGCTGGACCTGGAATACCGCCTGCAGGCGCGCCGTGACCAGAGACTGCGCCATCGAATGCGCGAATGGATGGATACCGAGGATGCGACACGCAAGGCCGCGGTGGAGGACAGGAGCACTTCCTGACTGCGCCCACCCGAACTTCAGGCGACGCCACACGCATCATCGTTGCGGTATTGGATGCATGCGGCCTGGAGTCCGATTCACGATCAGCCAGGCAAGTGCCAGTCTGCCGCTTGTGCCGGAGTTGCCGTGTCAGCCCTCAGTCGACCGCGAGCCATCCGCAATGCGACGCACGCCAGGCACGCGACCGCTCATATTCCGTCGAGCAAAGCCCTGTCGCGCACCGCGCCCTTGTCCGCGCTCGTGGCCAGCAACGCATAGGCTTTCAGCGCCGTGGTCACCTTGCGTGGACGCATTTCAACCGGCTTCCAGCCCTTGGCGTCCTGGGCCTCGCGCCGCGCCATTAACTCGTCATCGGAAACCAGCAAGTCGATGCTGCGGTTGGGAATGTCGATCAACACCCTGTCGCCATCGCGGACCAGGCCGATCGCTCCGCCCGCAGCGGCTTCCGGAGAGGCATGTCCGATCGACAGGCCAGAAGTGCCGCCTGAGAATCGCCCATCGGTCAGCAACGCGCATTCCTTGCCGAGGCCCCTGGATTTCAGGTAACTGGTCGGGTACAGCATCTCCTGCATGCCCGGACCACCCTTGGGACCTTCATAGCGAATCACCACGATGTCGCCGGCGACGACTTCATTGGCAAGGATGCCCTTCACCGCCGCATCCTGGCTTTCGAAGACCTTGGCGTTTCCTTCGAACACATGGACGGATTCGTCCACGCCCGCGGTCTTCACCACGCAGCCATCCACGGCCAGGTTGCCGTAGAGCACGGCAAGGCCGCCTTCCTGCGAGTACGCGTGTTCAACATCGCGGATACAGCCGTTGCTGCGGTCGGTGTCCAGCGTTGCCCAACGCTTGGCTTGGCTGAAGGCCACCTGGGTCGGCACGCCGCCCGGCCCCGCCTTGAAGAAGGTATGCACCGCTTCGTCCCGGGTCTGGGTCACGTCCCATTGGGCAATGCCTTCGCCCAGGCTGCGGCTGTGCACGGTTGGCAGTTGCGTATGCAGCAGTCCGCCGCGCGCCAGTTCGCCCAGGATCGAGAAGATGCCGCCGGCGCGATGCACGTCTTCCATGTGGTACTTCTGGATGTTGGGCGCCACCTTGCACAGTTGCGGCACCTTGCGCGACAGGCGGTCGATGTCGCGCAGGCTGAAGTCCACCTCGGCTTCCTGCGCGGCGGCCAGCAGATGCAGGATGGTGTTGGTGGAGCCGCCCATGGCGATGTCCAGGGTCATTGCATTCTCGAAGGCCTCGAAACTGGCGATCGAACGCGGCAGCGCCGAAACGTCTTCGCCGCCGTACCAGCGGTGGCACAGTTCGACCACCAATCGGCCCGCGCGCAGGAACAGCTGTTCGCGGTCGGCATGCGTGGCCAGGGTCGAGCCGTTGCCCGGAAGCGCCAGGCCAAGCGCTTCGGTCAGGCAGTTCATCGAATTCGCAGTGAACATGCCGGAACAGGAGCCGCAGGTCGGGCAGGCGCTGCGCTCGTATTCGGCGACCTTTTCATCCGACGCGTTTTCGTCGGCGGCCACCACCATCGCATCGACCAGGTCCAGCCCATATTCGGACAGCTTGGTCTTGCCGGCTTCCATCGGCCCACCGGAAACAAACACGGTGGGCACGTTCAGCCGCAGCGCGGCCATCAGCATGCCCGGGGTGATCTTGTCGCAATTGGAAATGCACACAAGGGCATCGGCGCAATGCGCGTTGACCATGTATTCGACCGAGTCGGCGATGATCTCGCGACTGGGCAGCGAATAAAGCATGCCGTCGTGGCCCATGGCGATGCCATCGTCGACCGCAATGGTGTTGAACTCCTTGGCCACGCCACCGACACGCTCGATCTCGCGCGCCACCAGTTGCCCCATGTCCTTGAGATGCACATGACCCGGCACGAACTGGGTGAAAGAGTTGGCGATGGCGATGATGGGCTTGTGGAAATCGTCGTCCTTCATCCCGGTCGCGCGCCACAGCGCGCGTGCGCCGGCCATGTTGCGACCGTGGGTGGAAGTGCGGGAACGGTAATCAGGCATGCGGATAGGCGGGAGACTGCAGGGGACGTTGATTCTGCGGCGTTTGAAGTGTTTCAGTTGCAACTATATTTGCTTCTTTCATCCGTTCGTCGATGCCGGTGCGCCTGCGCTTGACAAGGCTTGTTGTCGCATGTTTCTCTAGGCCCATGTTGCAACGCCACATGCCCTCGATGAATAACACGACTGCGCCCCACGGCGCGGCGGCATCGCTCCTCGTACTCGTACTTATTACCTCGCCAACAGGTGCGGGACGAACCGGCGCGTAAGCAGAAAAGCTCGCCAGATTCGCAGAACCCCGCCCTGAGAAGTGCGGGGTTTTTTGTTTCCAGCCCTGCCAGAACTTCCACCCTTCCCTTCAACCTTCCCTGGACTCCAGCGCAATGACCACCAGCACCCTTCCCAATACACGCATCGCCATCGTCGGCTACGGCAGCCAGGGTCGCGCGCACGCGCTGAACCTGCGTGAATCCGGTTTTGACGTCACCGTAGGCCTGCGTCCCGGCGGCCCCACCGAAGCCAAGGCCAAGGCCGACGGCTTCGTCGTCAAGACACCGGCCGACGCAGTAAAGGACGCGGACCTGGTCGCAGTACTCACGCCCGACATGGTCCAGCGCAAGCTCTACGACGAGGTCTTGAAGGACAACCTGAAACCCGGCGCCTGCCTGCTGTTCGCCCATGGTTTGAACGTGCACTTCGACCTGATCAAGCCGCGCGGGGACATCGACGTGGTGCTGGTGGCGCCGAAGGGTCCGGGCGCGCTGGTCCGCCGCGAATACGAGATCGGCCGCGGCGTGCCGTGCATCTGGGCCGTGCACCAGGACCATAGCGGCAACGCCGAAGCGCTGGCGCTGGCTTACGCCGCCGGCCTGGGCGGCGCGCGCGCCAATCTGATCAAGACCACCTTCAAGGAAGAAACCGAGACCGACCTGTTCGGTGAACAGGCGGTGCTGTGCGGCGGTGCCTCGTCGCTGGTGCAGGCCGGCTTCGAGACCCTGGTGGAAGCCGGCTACCAGCCGGAAATCGCCTACTACGAAGTACTGCACGAGCTGAAGCTGATCGTGGACCTGTTCTACGAAGGCGGCATCACCCGGATGCTGGAATTCATCTCCGAGACCGCGCAATACGGCGACTACGTCAGCGGCCCGCGGGTGATCGACGCCGGCACCAAGCAGCGCATGAAGGACATCCTGACCGACATCCAGGACGGCACGTTCACCAGGAACTGGATCGCCGAATACGAAGCCGGCCTGCCGAACTACAACAAGTTCAAGAAGGCCGACATGGAGCATCCGATCGAAGTCGTTGGCAAGAAGCTGCGCGCCAAGATGGTGTGGCTGTCGGCCAACGCGTCGCAGCCGGATGCGGACGACGCAACAGTCAAGCCGGAGGCCGCCGTCGCATGAACGCAACCGCTGCCCTTGCCCCACGCAACGGCGCACGCTGGCTGACCCAGGCGCTGGAAGCCGAAGGTGTCGAAACGCTGTTCGGTTATCCCGGCGGCACCATCATGCCGTTCTACGACGCGCTGGTGGATTCGAAGCTGAAGCACATCCTGGTGCGCCACGAGCAGGGCGCCGCACTGGCAGCGAATGGTTACGCGCGCGCCAGCGGTCGCGTCGGCGTGTGCGTGGCCACTTCCGGGCCGGGCGCTTCCAACCTGGTCACCGGCATCGCCGATGCGATGCTGGATTCGGTGCCGATGGTCTGCATCACCGGGCAGGTCGCCACCCACCTGATGGGCACCGATGCCTTCCAGGAACTGGACGTGTTCGGCCTGACCCTGCCCATCGTCAAGCACAGCTACATCGTGCGCCGCGTGGAGGACCTGCCCGACGTGGTGCGCGAAGCATTCCGCATTGCCCGCGAAGGACGCCCGGGGCCAGTACTCATCGACCTGCCGAAAGACGTGCAGGTCGCCGATGCCTCGCACCTGCCCGGCCACGTGCCCGCTGAAGTCGAGCTGCCGCCCGCACCCTCGCAAGTCGCCCTGGCCGAAGCACTGGCCGCGATCGCCGGCGCGGAAAAACCGGTGATCTACGGCGGCGGCGGCATTGCCCTGGCCGAGGCGACCGAGGTGTTCCGCGAGTTCGTGGAAGCCACGCAGATTCCCACGGTGCTGACCCTGCGTGGGCTGGGCGCGTTGCCAGGCGGCCATCCCCACTACCTGGGCATGCTGGGCATGCATGGCACCCGCGCCGCGAACATGGCGGTGCAGGAATCGGACCTGCTGATCGTGGTCGGGGCGCGTTTCGACGACCGCGCCACCGGCAAGCTGGCCGAGTTCGCCCCGTTCGCACGGGTCATCCACCTGGATGCCGACGCCTACGAAATCTCCAAGCTGCGCACCGCAAACATCGCGCTGCCCGGCGATGTCGCTGCCGGGCTGCGTGCGCTTGCCGGTGCGCGCAGCACCTGCGATGAGTGGCGCAAGCGCTGCCGCATGCTGGCCGACAAGCACGGCTTCCGTTACGACGCACCCGGCACCGACATCTACGCACCGGCGCTGCTGAAGCGCATGACCGAACTGGCCCCGGACGACGCCATCGTCACCTGCGATGTCGGCCAGCACCAGATGTGGGTCGCGCAACACTGCAAGTTCAACCATCCGCGCAATCATTTGACCAGCGGCGCGTTGGGCACCATGGGTTTTGGTTTGCCGGCGGCAATGGGCGCGCAGTTCGCCTGTCCCGAACGCACCGTGCTGCTGGTCAGTGGCGACGGCAGCTTCATGATGAACGTGCAGGAGCTGGTGACCATCGCGCGTTGCCGGTTGCCGGTGAAGATCGTGCTGCTGGACAACAGTTCGCTGGGCATGGTCCGGCAGTGGCAGGAATTGTTCTTCGCCAAGCGCTACAGCGAGATCGATCTGTCCGACAACCCCGACTTTGCCGCATTGGCCGAAGTGTTCGGCATCCGCGCACGGCGCATCGACCGTCGTGACCAGGTCGAAGATGCGCTGGTCGACCTGCTGGCCCAGCCCGGTCCCGCCTTGCTGCACGTCGCCATCGACATCAAGGCCAACGTGTGGCCGCTGGTCCCGCCCAATACAGCCAATGGCGTCATGCTGGACAGCAATCCGGCCGACCAGGCTGCGCTGGACTCCAACACGACTGTGTCACGCACGGAGTCCGCGCATGCGTTACCGGCTTGACCTGGTGCTGAAGCCGGCCGAAGGCGCGCTGACCCGCGTCATCGGCATGGCCGAGCGTCGCGGCTTCACCCCTCATTCGATCAACGGCGGCTCCGCCAGCGAAGACGGCGGCTGGCGGCTGCAACTGGTGGTGGACGGGCAACGTCCGGCGGAGACCCTGCGCCTGCAGATGCTGAAGGTGTACGACTGCGTGTCGGTGGAGATCACCGCGATCGATATCGGGATAGTGGAGGCGGTGTCGTGAACGCGCTTGATCCAGGTTCGTGGTTCGTGGTTCGTGGTTCCTGGTTGAAGGCTTCGGCTTCGGCTTCAACTTCTACCAACCACCAACCAGCAACCACCAACCCGCTCCATGCCGCTGCCCGGAGGCGTCTTCTTCCAGCGTCATCCGCAGGCATGCCGAACTTCCGTGCCTGATTCGCGCGCCAGCACCAGCAAGGAACCCGACGTAGGCGACGTAGTCGTCACGGTGGCTGACGTGCTGGCCGCGCAGGCCCGCTTGCGCCCTTACCTGCCGCCGACTCCGTTGCATTACGCCGAGCGTTTCGGGGTCTGGCTCAAACTCGAAAACCTGCAACGCACCGGCTCGTACAAGGTGCGTGGCGCCTTGAATGCCTTGCTGGCCGCGCGCGAACGCGGCGACACGCGCCCGGTGATCTGCGCCTCCGCTGGCAACCACGCGCAGGGCCTGGCCTGGGCCGCGTACCGGTTGGGCGTGCAGGCGATCACGGTGATGCCGCATGGCGCCCCGCAAAACAAGATCGCCGGCGTCGCCCATTGGGGCGCCACGGTGCGCCAGCACGGCGACAGCTACGACGAGGCCCATGCGTTCGCGCGCGAACTGGCCGAGCAGAACGACTACCGCTTCCTGTCCGCGTTCGACGATCCCGACGTGATCGCCGGGCAAGGCACGGTCGGCATCGAAATCGGCCCGCATGTCCCCGACGTGGTCATCGTGCCGATCGGCGGCGGCGGCCTGGCCGCGGGCGTGGCCCTGGCATTGAAGTCGCAGGGCGTACGCGTGGTCGGCGCGCAGGTGGAAGGCGTCGATTCGATGGCGCGTGCCCTGAAGGGCGACACCCGTGCAATCGCACCCGTCGCCAGCCTGGCCGACGGCGTGCGGGTGAAGACGCCGGGCTTCATCACCCGGCGCCTGTGCGCCAGCCTGCTCGATGACGTGGTGATCGTGCGCGAAGCCGAGCTGCGCGAGACCCTGGTGCGGCTGGCACTGGAAGAAAACCTCATCGCCGAAGGCGCTGGCGCGCTGGCCCTGGCCGCCGGTCGCCGCGTCTCCGGCAAGCGCAAGTGCGCGGTAGTGTCCGGCGGCAATATCGATGCGGCGGTGCTCGCCGCCCTGCTTTCGGAAGTGCGCCCCCGCGCGCCGCGCAAACCGCGGCGGCGCACCCAGCAATTGCATCCGCTCGAACCGGGCCATGCGCTTCCCCGACTGATCCAGACCCCTGCCCCAATTGAACATGCCCCCATTGAAGTAGACGCGCCGCAGGCCCGTCACGCCGTCACCGAAGAGGAGTACACCTGGTGAGTCCCATCATTACCCCGCCTGCCCAGGTCCCGGCTCAGGTCAGAATATTCGATACCACCCTGCGCGACGGCGAGCAGTCGCCTGGCTGCAGCATGTCGCCCCAACAGAAACTGGTGATGGCACGTGCGTTGGCCGAACTCGGTGTCGACGTCATCGAGACCGGCTTCCCCGCCAGTTCGCAGTCGGACCGCGAAGCCGCGTCACTCATCGCACGCGAATTGCACGAAACCACTTTATGCGTGCTGTCGCGTTGCCTGCCCAATGACATCGAGATCTCGGCGCGCGCACTTGAAACAACGACCAGGCCGCGCCTGCATCTGTTCATTTCCACCAGCCCCCTGCATCGCGAACACAAGCTGCGCATGAGCAGGCAGCAGGTGCTGGACCTGGCCGCCACCAGCGTCGCCCACGCCCGCCGCTTCGTCGATGACGTGGAGTTCTCCACCGAGGACGGCACCCGTACCGAGGAGGACTTCCTGAAGGAAGTGATCGCGGCGGCGATCGCCGCCGGCGCCACCACCATCAACGTGCCCGACACCCTGGGTTACACCACGCCGACGGAGATTCGCGGCCTGTTCGAGCGCCTGATCAGCGAGGTACCCGGCGCGCGCGACGTGGTCTTCAGCACCCACTGCCATAACGACCTGGGCATGGCCGTTGCAAATTCGCTGGCCGCGGTCGAAGGCGGCGCGCGCCAGGTCGAATGCGCCATCAACGGCATCGGCGAACGCGCCGGCAACTGCGCGCTGGAGGAAATCGCCATGGCGCTGAAGGTGCGCGGCGCCTACTTCAACGCCGACACCCGCCTGGACACGCGCCGCCTGGTGTCCACCTCGCAGTTGCTGCAGCGGCTGGTCGGCATGCCGGTACAGCGCAACAAGGCGATTGTCGGATTGAATGCGTTCGCGCACGAGTCCGGCATCCACCAGCACGGCATGCTGCGCCATCGCGGCACCTACGAAATCATGAACCCACAGGACGTGGGCTGGCCGGATTCGCAAATGGTGCTGGGCCGCCACAGCGGCCGCGCCGCGGTCGAGCAGCGCCTGCGCGCGCTGGGTTACCTGCTGGAAGAGTCGGAGCTGGAACTTGTGTTCGCGGACTTCAAGGCCTTGTGCGAGAAGCAGCGCGTGGTCAACGACGGTGACCTGCAGACGCTGATGCAGGACGGTGCCGACAGCGAAGGCTACCGGCTGTCGTCGATGACGGTCAGCGACGCCGGCCAGCGCGCACGCGCCACCGTGGACCTGTCCGATCCGGACGGCGAGCGCGTGTTCGAAACCGCCGAGGGCGACGGTCCGGTCGATGCGCTGTTCGCTGCACTGGCCGCCGCCACCGGCGTGGACCTGAAACTCGAGAGCTACCAGGTGCACAGTGTTGGCCTGGGTCGCGACGCACGCGGCGAAGCCAACCTCAGCGTGCGCCACGAGGGCGTCGAGTACGACGGCACCGGGACCAGCAAGGACATCATCGAAGCCAGCGCGCTGGCCTGGCTCGACGTGGCCAATCGCCTGCTGCGGAAACGCGGCGGGAAAAAGGCGAAACCGGAAATGGCGGCAGCGTGATGCAGCACGGCTCCTTCGTCCTTGCCGTTCCCCCCTTTGGAAAAGGGGGGCAGGGGGGATTTGCTCTTGATCCTGCTTTTCATCAAGGCAACAGCAACAGCAAGAGCAAATCCCCCTCAATCCCCCTTTTTCAAAGGGGGAGGCTCACGGCCTTCGCAAATACCTATTCGACTCCAAATACCTATTCGACCGGATCCAATTCATGAGTTCCTCCCCACGCACCCTCTTCGACAAACTCTGGGACGCGCATGTCGTCGTCGCCGAGACCGACGCCGCGCCCGCGGTGTTGTACGTCGACCTGCACCTGATCCACGAAGTGACTTCGCCGCAGGCGTTCACCGAACTACGCGCGCGCGGCATCTCTCCACGGCGGCCGGACCGGACCAAGGCGACCATGGACCATTCCACGCCGACCACGCCGGCCGACAGCAATGGAAAATTCCATTACTACACGCAGGCCGCCGAGACCCAGGTCGACACGTTGGCGAGCAACTGCGCCGCGTACGGCATCGAACTGTTCGACATGCAGTCGGCCGAACGCGGCATCGTCCATGTGATCGCGCCGGAACTGGGCCTGACCCAGCCCGGCATGACCATTGTCTGCGGCGACAGCCACACTTCCACCCATGGCGCCTTCGGTGCGCTGGCCTTCGGCATCGGTACCAGCGAGGTCGGCCACGTGCTGGCCACGCAGTGCCTGCTGCAGCGGAAGGCGAAGACCATGGCGATCACCGTCGACGGCCCGCTGGCGGCTGGCGTTGGCGCCAAGGACGTAATCCTGCACATCATCGGCGTGATCGGGGTCAACGGCGGCACCGGCCATGTGCTGGAGTATCGCGGCTCCACCGTCCGCGCGATGGACATGGAGCAGCGCATGACCCTGTGCAACATGTCGATCGAGGCCGGCGCACGCGCGGGCATGGTCGCGCCGGATGAAGTGACTTACGCCTGGCTGGCGAACACGCCGCGCGCGACGCGAGGTGCGGCGTTCGAAGAAGCGAAGAGGCGCTGGTCGCAGTTCAGCAGCGACGACGGCGCGCGTTTCGACCAAGAGGTGTCGATCGACGCGCGCGACATCCGCCCGACCCTGACCTGGGGCACGCATCCGGGAACGGCGATCGCCGTGGACAAGCCCATTCCGGCCGCGAACGACGCCGCCGCGCAAAAGTCGCTGGACTACATGCATTTCGATTCCGGCCATGCGCTGGAAGGCACGCCGGTGGACGTAGTGTTCGTCGGTTCCTGCACCAACGGCCGCCTCAGCGACATGCGCGAAGTGGCCACGGTATTGCGCAACCGCCGCGTCGATCCTCGCGTGCGCATGCTGGTGGTGCCCGGTTCGGAACAGGTCAAGCGCCTGGCAGAGGCCGAAGGCATCGATGCGATCGTACGCGCTGCCGGTGCGGAGTGGCGCGAGCCAGGCTGCTCGATGTGCATCGCCATGAACGGCGACCTGGTCGCGCCGGGTCAATTGGCGATCAGCACCAGCAACCGCAATTTCGAAGGCCGCCAAGGGCCCGGCTCGCGAACGTTGCTTGCCTCCCCGATGACGGCGGCGTGGGCGGCGGTGAACGGCAAGGTGTCGGATCCGCGAGAGTTGTTTGCCAAGGAGGTGGCGTGATGACCGCCTTCGCTGCCCTCACCTCCCGCAGCGTGGTCCTGCGCCAGAGCAACATCGACACAGACCAGATCATCCCGGCGCGCTTCCTCTCCACCACCGAGCGCGCCGGCCTGGGCAAGCACGCCTTCAATGACTGGCGCTGGCAGGCCGATGGCTCGCCGAGCCCCGACTTCGCCTTCAACCAGCCACAGAACGCAGGACGCGCGATCCTGCTGGCCGGGTCCAATTTCGGCTGCGGTTCTTCGCGCGAACATGCACCGTGGGCGCTGGTCGACCTGGGCCTGCGAGCGATCGTGAGCAGCCAGATCGCCGACATCTTCCGCAACAACGCGCTGAAGAACGGACTGCTGCCGATTGTGCTCGACGAGGCCATCGTGCAGTCGCTGATGCAGCGCCCGGAGGACGAGCTGGTAGTCGACATCGAAACCTGCGAACTGCGCACGCCGGCCGGCGACGTCCATCCCTTCCCGCTTGACGCCTTCGCCCGCACCTGCCTGATCGAAGGCGTGGACGAGCTGGGCTACCTGCTGTTGCGCGACCCGCAAATCACAAAGTACGAGGAACGTTTCCATGCAAGTTGAAATCGCAGTCCTGCCCGGCGACGGCATCGGCCCGGAAGTCACCGCTGCCGCGCTGTCTGTCTTGAAAACCGTCGCGCGCCGCTACGGCCATCAGTTCAACTTCCGTGAACACGATATCGGCGGCATCGCCATCGACCGCACGGGCGACCCGCTGCCTGCCGCCACCCTCGCCGCCTGCCAGAACGCCGATGCGGTGCTGCTGGGCGCGGTCGGCGGGCCCAAGTGGTCGGACCCGAATGCGAAGGTACGGCCCGAACAAGGCCTGCTGGCCCTGCGCAAGGGCCTGGGCCTGTACGCCAACCTGCGTCCTGTGCGACCGCACCCTGCTGCGCTGGACGCCTCGCCAATCAAGCCACACCTGCTCACCGGCGTAGACATCATGGTGGTACGCGAACTCACGGGTGGCATCTATTTCGGCGAGAAGACCCGCAGTGCCGACAGTGCCAGCGACCTGTGTACGTACAGCGTGGTCGAGATCGAACGCGTGGTGCGCAGCGGGTTCAAGCTGGCGCGCCAGCGTCGCGGTTACCTGGTCTCTGTGGACAAGGCCAACGTGCTGGAGACTTCCCGTTTGTGGAGGGATGTGACCGCGCGCATTGGCCGCGAGGAGTTCGCTGACGTGAAACTGGAGCACGTGCTGGTCGATGCCATGGCCATGCACCTGCTGGCGCATCCGCGCGAATACGATGTGATCGTCACCGAGAACATGTTCGGCGACATCCTCACCGACGAGGCCTCGATGCTGGCCGGTTCGCTGGGCCTGCTGCCGTCGGCCTCGCTGGGCGACACCAAGGTCGGCGTGTACGAACCAATCCACGGCTCGGCACCCGACATCGCCGGCAAGGGCATCGCCAATCCGTACGCGGCCATCCTGAGTGCGGCCATGCTATTGCGCCATTCGCTGGGCCTGGTCGAGGAGGCCGCCTGCATCGAACGCTCGGTCGACGCTGCACTGGACGCGCATGCCTTCACCGCCGACCTCGCCGGCAGCGGCCGCCGCTTTTCCACCGCCGAGGCGACCAATGCGGTTATCGAACAGATGCAGGCCAACTGTTACGTGGCCGAACTGCGCGACTGATCGCGCTTGCCCTTGCAGGAGCGACGCAAGTCGCGAAATCCTGGAGTCCCGATTTGCAGAGGACTCCGGCACGCCGATGCTGCGGACTTCGCGACTTGCGTCGCTCCTACAGGAGTCAGGGTCGCTCCTGCAGGGGTTAAGATCGTCCGCGAGCACCTCGCCTCGCGGACGCCATGGATAAACCCTACCTCCTCGCCATCGACCAGGGCACCACCAGCTCGCGGGCGATGATCT
>JBDTPP010000017.1:0-33384 GCA_039932615.1 Pseudoxanthomonas sp. | reverse complement strand
CCAGTGGTACGTCGATGCTCATCGCCAACGCCAGGTGATCGGAGAACGCGGCCGGGATCGCACGCGCATCCGCAAATTCGAGCTTTTCGCTGACCAGGATGTGGTCAATGGCGCGCTGCGGGCGCCAGCTGGGGAAGGTGGGGACGCAAAACGCGGGCGGACGCAGATGGGTGCGGCTGTACAGCAGGTCCATTTCCGGCCGGTCGGGGACGCAGTTGAAATCACCCATCAGCACCGCATGCGGATGATCGGCCAACAGTTCGGCAATGAAGCTCAACTGCGCGCGTCGCGAATTGGCACCCAGCGACAGATGTGCCACTGCCACCACCAGGCCGTCATCGCCGCCGCCGAACCGTGCCAGTAAAACGCCGCGTCCGCCGATGCGTCCCGGCAAGGCATGGTCACTGATACCCACCGGCTCCAGCCGGCTGAGCAGGCCGTTGGCACTGGAAGCCACGCCGCCCACGCTGCGGTTGGGCTGGTGGCTCCAGTAGTCGAAGTGTCCCTGCTCGGCCAGGTAATGGGTCTGGTTGGTGAAGCCGGAACGCAAGCTACCCGGGTCCGCTTCCTGCAGGCCGACGATGTCGTGTTCGCCGGCCATCTTCGCGATCGAATCCAGGCTGCCGCGCTTGTTGCCGGCCGGCAGCGCATGCGACCAGCTACGGGTCACGTAATCGCTGTAGCGACGCGTGCTGGAGCCCGCCTGGATGTTGGCACTGAGCAGCTTGAGCCGGCGTGTATCCGATGAAGTCACGTGGGGGTGGCCGATCGGCTTACTTCGCCGCGCGTTCCTGGGCAATCAGCTGGTCGGCGATGCGCAGCATGTCGTCCCAGCTCCTGCCCTTGACCAGGTACCTGCCGTCCACGATCAAGGACGGCGTGCCGGTAATCTGGCTGCGGACCGCGAACTGCTTGGCCTTGTTGAGCTTGCCGTTGATGGCAAAGCTGTTCATGGCATTGGTGAATTGTTCCGCGCTGACCCCGTACTGGGAATAGAACGCAGCAATCGGCGCCGCAGTCGGCTTGTCGCCCTCGCCGGGCAGGCTCTTCTTGTTGTGGATCGCGTCGTAAACGGCGTCGTGGGTCTTGTCCACCAGGCCCAGGGATTCGGCCGCGTAGAACGCATGCGCATAGGGGGTCCAGTCGGGGCCGAACATTGCCGGCACATAGGTCACGCGAACGTCGGCGGGAAGCCTGGCTTTCCAGCTGCGCACCGAGGACTGGAACGCGTTGCAGGCCGGGCACACATAACCAAATACTTCGACCACTTCGATCTTGCCGTCGAGCGGATCGAACGGCTGCCCGCCGGGGATCTCGACATAGTCGGTACCCGCGACCAGCGCCGGGCCGGTGGGGGCAACGACCGGGTTGTTGTTGGCCGTTGCGGGTTCGGCCGCTGTTTCAGCCGGCGTGGTCGCCGGTGCTTCGGCAGGCGCTGCGGTCGCCGGTGCAGTCCCGGTCACGGGCGTGGCTGCTTCGGGCTTGTTGCAGGCGGCCAGGATGGGCAACAAGGCCATCAGCGTCAGTGCGTAGCGGAATTTCATGGTTCGGACTCCGGACATGGAAATAGAAACAGGCATGGGAATGGAAGGAAACTGAAGCATAGGCAGGCAGGCTGGCCCCACTATGCCGGCCGCCGGAGTAGATTCAAATGAAAGCCGTCACAAGCGGCTCATTTGCCCGCGGCGCGTTCCCGGGCGACGAGGTAATCGGTGATCCGCAAAGTGTCGTCGAAATTCCTGCCGGTGACCCGGTACTTGCCGTTGACCACCATCGTTGGCGTACCTTCGATACCCGTGGCCAGGGCGAAATCCCGTGAGCGGTCCAGCAACAGGTCCGTGGCCGGGCTCTGCATGGCGGCGATGAAAGCCTTGGGATCGGCGCCGTAGCCTGCATAGAACGCTGCAATTTCCTGATCCGATGCGTTCTGGATCGGCAGGCTGCCGGTTTCATGCAGCGCCTTGAACATCGCCTCATGGGTCTTGCCCAGCACGCGCAGCTTGGCCGCGGCGTAATAGGCGCGTGCATACGGCATCCAGTAGCCGCCAAACGCGGCCGGCAGCGGGGTGAAGCGCACCGATGACGGTTGTTTCTTCTGCCAGGCGGCAATCGCCGGCTGGAAATGCGCGCAATGGATGCAGGTGTAGCCAAACACCTCCACCACTTCGACCTTGCCATCGAGCGGCGCATAGGGCTTGCCTCCCGGGATTTCAACGAAGTCGGTGCCCGCGACCGGCTCGGGCGCGACGGCGCCGGCCAGCACGGGCATCAGCAGCAGCAACAGCAAAATGGCGAAGCGCGATTTCATCGACGGGACTCCAGGCACAAAAAGAAACGCCGGCCATGATCGGACCGGCGAAATGAACATGAGCTGTTAAGTCCGCACCGCACTGGGCGCTGCCGCTTACGACTGCTGCGGGGCGGGCTCGGCGGCGGCAGCGGGCGCGGCGGCAGGCGCCGTCGCCGGCGCGGCGGCAGGAACAGCCAGCGCCTTGCCGGCGGAGGCATCATCGGCGCGGTCGTGCAGACCCTGCAGGTAGGTCGCCAACGCCTGGATTTCCTCGTCGGTCAACGCGTGGGTCACCTGCGCCATGATGTTGAACAGCGCCGGTTCCTTTTCAGTACTGGTGCCGGTGCGGTATTCCTGCAGGCGGCGGGCCACGTAATCCTGGTACTGGCCACCGACATGCGGATAGGCCGGGCCCGGGTTGCCGGCGCCGCTGGGCCCATGGCACGCCATGCAGGCCGGGATGCCGCGGGCGACATCGCCGCCGCGGTACAACTGCTGGCCGACTTCGTAGAACTTCATGCCCTTGTAGGTGCCGTCGGCGATCAGGCCGTCGTCGGCCAGGCCGGCGCCACTCTTCTGGGTGGCGAAATAGGCGCCGATATCACGCATGTCCTGTGGGCTCAGGTCCTGCACGAACGGGACCATGGCCACGGCCATGCCGCCGCGCTGGCCGCTGGCGATCAGGGCCATCTGGTGGGCGACGTAGCGCTCGCTCTGGCCGGCAATGCGCGGGTAGGTCGGGATGCTGGGATTGCCGTCGGCGCCATGGCAGGCAGCGCAGGCCGAAGCCTTGGCCTGGCCGGCGGTGGCATCGCCCCAGGTCGTCTTGCTCAGGTCGATCTCCAGCGGCGCGGTCTGCACCGGCGCATTGTCCGGCAGTGGCGCGACCGTGGTCTGGGCAAAAGCAACCGCACCCACGACCGCAGTGGCCAGTCCGGCAAGTACCAAAACACGTGCGTGGCGCATGCTGAAGCTCCATAAACCTTGCAAAAGCGGCACCGCATGGCAACCGCGAAACAGGGGAATTATCGTCGCGGCAGGCCTTGGCGGTCAATGAAAGCGGACATCGGCCGCGTTTCCGGACCTGTCGACAGGCCCGGAAGATCACGATTCCGGCCCCGGCATGCCATCCTAGGGCGATGTTCAATCCCCTAGAAAGAGCCAAATACGTGCTGGCCGCGCACCTTCCCAGCCAGCTTCCCGCCGACGTTGGCTACGAGGTCGCCTTCGCCGGGCGTTCCAATGCCGGCAAGTCCACCGCGCTGAACGCGCTGACCCGGCAGAACTCCCTGGCGCGCGTTTCCAAGACCCCAGGCCGCACCCAGCAGCTGGTGTTCTTTGAAGTTGAACCGGACAAGTATCTGGTCGACCTGCCCGGCTACGGCTATGCCAAGGTCCCGCATGAGCTGAAGGATCACTGGCAGGCGTTCCTGGATCGCTACTTCCGCAGCCGCGAGTCGCTCAAGGGCCTGGTGGTGGTCATGGACATCCGCCACCCGTTGAAGGAATACGACCTGCACATGACCAGTTATGCGGTGGAAAGCGGCATACCCGCCCACGTGCTGCTGACCAAGGCCGACAAACTGGGCCGTGGCCAGCAAGGCAATACCCTGCAGGCGGTGAAGAAGGAACTGTTCTCCAAATTCGGTGACACCGTCAGCGTGCAGACCTTCTCCGGCGAGTCCAAGCAGGGCGTGGACGAAGCGCGCGCGGTGGTGAACCGGTGGTTGGGGTTTGGCCGGGAAAAACCTGCGCCCTGATCGCTTCTCGCGGGCACCACTTCCCGCTCTGCGGCATGCAGTCTGGGCCACTCGTATCGTGCGGTTACACGGTTACCTGGAACAGCTTGCCGATCAGGTGCGAAGCAGCCATCGCCATCGCCCCCAAGAAACCAACCCGCAGCGCGCCTCGCAACATCGGCGCGCCGCCCGCATACGCCGCCAACGCGCCGGAGCCGACAAGGCTGAACAGGGTGACCGCAATGGTCACCGGCACCATGCGCGCTTCCGGCGCCACCAGTATCGCGATGATCGGCACAGCCGCACCGATGGTGAAGGCAGCTGCCGACGCCAGTGCCGCCTGCAGCGGACGTGCGCGGAAGGTGTCGGTCAGGCCGAGTTCGTCGCGTGCGTGGGTGGCGAGGGCGTCGTGTGCGGTCAGCTGCGCCGCCACTTGCCGGGCCAGGGCGGGCGTAAGCCCCCGACGCACGTAGATATGTTCCAGCTCGATCAGTTCGGTGGCCGGATATTCGGCCAGCTCCTTTTTCTCCAGCACCAGGTCCGCCCGTTCGGCATCGGCCTGCGATTGCACGGACACATACTCGCCCGCCGCCATCGACATGGCGCCCGCGACCAGCCCCGCCACGCCTGTCATCAGGATAGTGTCGTGAGCGGCGCCGCTTGCCGCCACGCCGACCACCAGGCCGGCTACCGACACGATCCCATCGTTAGCGCCGAGCACGGAGGCGCGTAGCCAGCCTGCACGGTGTGAGCGATGCACTTCGCGATGCATGCCACGCATATTGATTTCCCCCAGGGACCTGCGAACAGCGTAACCGGTGTGGCGATGGGGCAAGGGCGCGTCGCCGTCCATGTTGTGCGGCATGGGCGGAACACAGAAGCCGCAGGACGGCAACGATGGGGCGCATCGGCTCGGGATATAGTGCTGGCCTTGCGATGCGGGGCGAACAACCCCACATCGTCATCCCCCAACGTCGAGCATCGCCCTTGTCCAGTCCCAGTCACGTTGCGGGTACGCCCATCACCGAGCGCCACCAGTTGGTGGACTACATCGCTTCGGGCGAGAAGCCGAAGAGCGAGTGGCGCATCGGCACCGAGCACGAGAAGTTCGGCTTCCGCCTCGACGATCTGCGTCCGCCCGCCTTCGAAGGCGAGCGCGGCATCGAGGCGCTGCTGAAAGGATTGACCCGCTTCGGTTGGGAGCCGGTCGAAGAGCACGGCAAGGTCATCGCGCTGCTGCGCGACAACGCCTCGGTCACCTTGGAACCAGCCGGGCAGCTGGAACTCTCCGGCGGCATGCTGGAGAACATCCACCAGACCTGCAGCGAAGTCGGCACCCACCTGACCGAAGTGAAAACCGTCGCCGACGAATTGCAGCTCGGCTTCCTCGGCATGGGCTTCCAGCCCAAGTGGACGCGCGACGAAATGCCGTGGATGCCCAAGGGCCGCTACCAGATCATGCGCAACTACATGCCGAAGGTCGGTTCGCTGGGCCTGGACATGATGAAACGCACCTGCACCGTGCAGGTCAACCTGGATTTCTCCAGCGAAGCGGACATGGTCAAGAAGTTCCGCGTGTCGCTGGCGCTGCAGCCGATCGCCACGGCGCTGTTCGCCGATTCCCCGTTCACCGAAGGCAAGCCCAACGGCTACCTGAGTTACCGCTCGCACATCTGGACCGATACCGACAATGACCGCACCGGCATGCTCGATTTCGTCTTCGAGGATGGTTTCGGTTACGAGCGTTACGTCGATTACCTGCTCGACGTGCCGATGTACTTCAGCTATCGCAACGGCGAATACATCGACTGTTCCGGCCAGAGCTTCCGCGATTTCATGGCCGGGAAACTGCCGGCCTTGCCGGGTGCGTTGCCGACCATGACCGACTGGTCCGACCACATGACCACCGCGTTCCCGGAAGTGCGGATGAAGAAATTCCTGGAGATGCGCGGCGCCGACGGCGGCCCCTGGGGTCGGTTGTGCGCGCTGCCGGCGTTCTGGGTCGGCCTGCTCTACGACCAGGTCGCACTGGATGCCGCCTGGGACCTGGTCAAGGACTTCAGCCTGGAAGAACGCAACGCATTGCGCGATGGTGTACCGAAACAGGCGTTGAAGGTTCCCTTTCGCGGCGGTACCGCGCGAGACCTGGCGGCAGCGGCATTGAAGATTGCAGTGGCCGGCCTGCAACGCCGCGCGGTCGTCAACAGCAAGGGCGCCGACGAATCCGGCTTCCTCGATCCGCTGATCGAATTTACCGAGGCCAACGAAACCCCGGCCGAGCGCAAGCTGGCCTTGTTCCATGGCCAGTGGAACGGCGATATCGATCGCGTGTTCCGCGAGTTCGCGTACTGAGTGCGGGATGGCGCAACGGTGGCGTAGGAGCGAGGTGAGTCGCGAATTACATTTGCGGCTCTTCCTTCGCGACTCACGTCGCTCCTGCGCGCAGCAAGTCGCAATGCCGCATTGGGGCTAAAATACGTGCAGCCCACCTCTGCTGGAGTTCCCCATGAAATCACGCGCCGCCGTCGCTTTTGCCGCAGGCGAACCCCTGCAGATCGTCGAGATCGACGTCGAGCCGCCGCGCGCGGGCGAAGTGTTGATCCGCATCAGTCACACTGGCGTCTGCCATACCGACGCGTTCACTCTCAGCGGCGACGACCCGGAAGGAATTTTCCCGGCGGTACTGGGGCATGAGGGCGCAGGCGTCGTGGTCCAGGTGGGTGAAGGCGTCACCAGCGTCGCGCCAGGCGATCACGTGATTCCCCTGTACACGGCCGAATGCCGCGAGTGCGATTTCTGCAAGTCCGGCAAGACCAACCTGTGCATTGCGGTGCGTGCTACCCAGGGCAAGGGCGTGATGCCGGACGGCAGCACCCGCTTCTCCTACAATGGCCAGCCGATCTACCACTACATGGGCTGCTCCACCTTCAGCGAATATACGGTCGTGGCCGAAGTGTCGTTGGCCAAGATCAATCCGGAAGCCAACCCCGAGCAGGTCTGCCTGCTCGGTTGCGGCGTAACCACCGGCATAGGGGCCGTGCACAACACGGCCAAGGTGCAGCCGGGTGATTCGGTTGCGGTGTTCGGGCTGGGCGGCATCGGCCTGGCCGTGATCCAGGGCGCGCGCCAGGCCAAGGCCGGCCGCATCATCGCCATTGATACCAACGCCGACAAGTTCGTGATGGCCAGGGAAATGGGAGCCACCGACTGCGTCAATCCGAAGGACCACGAGAAACCGGTCCAGCAGGTCGTCGTCGAGATGACCGGCTGGGGTGTGGATCATTCCTTTGAATGCATCGGCAACGTCAACGTGATGCGCGCGGCGCTGGAATGCGCACACCGCGGCTGGGGCCAGTCGGTGATCATCGGCGTGGCCGGCGCGGGCCAGGAAATCTCCACGCGTCCGTTCCAACTGGTCACCGGACGCAAATGGATGGGCACCGCTTTTGGCGGGGTCAAGGGTCGCACCCAGTTGCCGGGCATGGTCGAGGACGCGATGCGCGGCGACATCCAGCTCGCGTCCTTCGTCACTCATACCTTGCCACTGGATGGAATCAATGAAGCGTTCGACCTGATGCATGAAGGCAAGTCGATCCGCACGGTTATTCATTTCTGATTGGCTTTCCTTCTCCTCCGGGAGAAGGTGCCCGCAGGGCGGATGAGGGAAGAAGCTGTCAGGTTCTATCGAGCCTGCCGGGGATCTTCATTCTCCTTCCCTCATCCGTCGCTACGCGCCACCTTCTCCCGGTAGGAGAACGGAACAGCAGGAGCAGCACATGACTCTCGAACGCATCGAACACCGCGCCTGTTCCGGCGGTTGGCAAGACGTTTACCGGCACCACTCCGCGGTGCTGGGCTGTGCCATGAATTTCGCCATCTATCTGCCGCCGCAGGCCGAAACGCAGAAGCTGCCGGTGCTGTATTGGCTGTCGGGCCTGACCTGTAACGAGCAGAACTTCATCACCAAGGCCGGCGCGCAACGCTATGCCGCCGAGCATGGAGTGATCCTGGTGGTCCCGGACACCAGTCCGCGTGGCGAAGACATCGCCGATGCGGATAGTTACGACCTGGGCAAGGGCGCGGGCTTCTACCTGAACGCGACGCAGGCGCCGTGGTCCGCGCACTACCGGATGTACGACTACGTGGTCTCGGAATTGCCGGCGCTGGTCGAGGCGAGTTTCCCGGTCACCGATGCGCGCGCGATCAGCGGTCATTCCATGGGTGGCCATGGTGCCTTGATCGTGGCCCTGAAGAATCCGGGGCGTTATCGCAGTGTGTCTGCGTTCTCGCCGATCGTCGCGCCGTCGCAGGTGCCGTGGGGCCAGAAGGCGTTTGCCGCGTACCTGGGAGATGACCGGGACGCGTGGCAGGCATGGGATGCGACTGCGCTGGTCGCCAATGCAAAAGAACGCTTGCCGTTGCTGGTCGACCAGGGCGAGGGCGATGAATTCCTGGTCGCGCAATTGCAGCCCGAATGGTTGCAGGCTGCCTGCAAGGCCGCCGGCCATCCGCTGGAACTACGCCTGCAGCCCGGCTACGACCACAGCTATTACTTCATCGCCAGCTTCATTGGCGAGCACATCGCGCACCATGCGCATGCATTGAAAGCCTGATTCCCCGTAGGAGCGCCCACGGGGCGCGAGCTCTTCCACATAAATTTCGCGATCTGGACGAAGAGCTCGCGCCCATGGAGCGCTCCTACACGAGCTGGAAATCGGTGTAGGCGAAACGTTCGTCGCGCAGCACGGTCTCACCACGTTCGACCATGATCGGGTGGTCGAACATCGGCCCGGCGTGGACGCAGGTATGGAACTCGCCGTTCTCGCCGCAGCGATCAATGCCCTGCGGTAATTCGTGCAGCAGCGATGCATCGAAATCGCGCCCGGCAAAAGCGGCCGATAGCTGCTGTGTATCCACGCAGCACAGCGCGGCCTGCAGGCCGCCGGATTGCATTTCCCGTGCCAGCAGATCGGTGTCACTGCCGAACAGCGGCGTTTGCACCGTCCAATCCAGGCGTGCGCATAGGGCCACACGGTAGTCGCGAATGTCCTGCAGCAACAGGTCGCCGAAGGCGATGTCGCGGACATGCGGCCAACGTTCACGCGAGGATAGCAACCCGCCGGCAAAGGCCGCTTCATAAGTCGCGTTGTCGCAGGCCGAGGGCATCGTCACTTCAATCAGCGCCAAGCCAGTGGCCTGCGCCTGCGCATGCAGGACCTCCCGGCGAATCCCCTGCATCGAGACGCGATCGTAACCTTCAGTCACCGTGGTGATCAGGCCGGCCACGGCGACACCGGTTTGCCGAAGGCGATGCAGGGCCCACGCCGCATCCTTGCCGCCACTCCAGGACAGCAATACCGACTCGGCGTTCATCGCCAGGAGCCTGGATCAGGCGTTGGAAACGTCACGCAACTCCCAGGCATTGCCGGCAAGCAGGCGCAGGCGCTGCTTGAACACGCTGCCTGGAATCGTGGTTACAACGATCAGGTCGATCTGCAGATTGTGCTGTTCGCCAGTCACCGTTGCAGCGGGATCGGTCGCGCCCAAGGCAGGATCGACTGCGTCCGGGTCGCTCTGCGCCTGCTTCCAGCGCTGGAAGAAGCCGTCGCCGCGCAGGGCGTCTTGCAGTTGCGCGGCGAATTCAGGTGCGCCGTGGGCGCTGAAACTGAAAGCAGCGTCGCTGCCGCGCGCTTTTTCGGGTTGCTTGAGGCTGATGTAATAACGGATCGGCATGTGCGGACGATTCCACGGGAGTGGCCGACAGCCTAGCCCGCCCGGGTTAGCGATGCGTCAGGAAACGCTGAAGGTGTGCGGTTCGGCGGCGAAGCCGACCACCACTGCGCCCTTGCCCACATTGACCATGCCGGTCAGGCTCATCACGCTCTCGAATACTTCCACATTGTTGTTGGCGCAGATCTCACGCAGGCGGTTGTAGCCGGGCAGGGCGCGCATCTCGCCGAGCTCGCCGCCATAGCTCAGGCACACGGTTGGCGTCAGCAGGCCGGCGATGACCCGATTGCCCGCGAACTTGAACATCTGTTCCACCGCGTTGTCGAAACCCTTCAGCTTGGCCACCGGCTCGGTCTTTCCTGCATGGCCATGCAGCACCGGCTTGATGTCCAGGGCGCTGCCGAGCGCAACGCTGAGCAGGCCGACACTGCGATCGCCCTTGGTCCGCGCGCGGGCGCGCAGGTAATAAAGATCGCGCGGGATCATGTAGCCATGGCTGTTGGAGGCCAGGAATTCCAGCTTGGTGCGCATGTGCTGCACATTGGCGCCGGCAGCGCGCATGCGCACCGCTTCCACCGCGGTGACGCCCTGGGCGGCGAACAAGGTCTGGGTGTCGATCACCCGCAGGGCGAACGGCGAGTTGTGGCCGGCGGCCTGGCGCACCGGCTTGTAGTCGTTGAGGATCGCGAAGCTGGCCTGCATCGCGTTCTCATGGATAGGGCTGCGGGTCTTGGTGATGGTCATGCAGTAGACGTGGTCGTAGTCGATGACCAGCTTGCTCAGGAACAGGTCGCGGATCTGGGCGACCGAGAACGGGATGGTTTCGGCCTCATGGCCACGCTCGGCCACGTGCGCATGCAGGAAGCTCAAGGTCGCCTCCTCGTCGCGGTGGTCGGCAAGGACCGCATCGCCGATGCGCACGGTGATGGGAAGAACCACGATGTCGTTCTTCTCGATGAAGTCCTGCGGCAGATCGCAGGCCGAATCCACAACTATTCCTATGCGCATGAAGCCCCTCCCGGCATGCATCTCTATACAGGCGGGCAACGTAACGCAAATCTGTTACCGGGTGCGTTATAAATATGTGATACGTCACACACTATTACATCATGATGGGCAGTGCAGGAACCAAAGCGTCGTCTTTTGTCCGCGCAACTGTCCAGCACCGGGTGGTAACCCGCGAGAAAGGCCAGTGGCACATGCGATGCGCGGGTTCTCAAAAAGGATGTGATAAAAACAACATTGCTGCAGGAAGGGGAGGCTTGTCATGGAATGTGATTCGCGCTGCTACGGCAGCGGCGCAAGCATAGGACCGAAATGATCAAGGGATGGCTGCTGTTGGCAATGACCGGATGCGCGCTGGGGCTGCCGGTGGCCCATGCGCAGCAAAGCGGGATCACCCGCATCGAGCCTCTTCCTGTCGCCGCACACGCAGCGACCCAGACCGAGGGGATTTTCCAGGAACGCGATTTCATCGCCAATCCCGCCGCGCCCTCGGTGATCGGCAACGGCGCGTGGCGCCTGCAACCGGTTGGCGAGCTCGAGCAGCCGTTGTTGCTGGTCTACCACCCCTACAGCGCCCGGGTCAGCGTAACGCTCGCACCCGGGACGCCGCCGCTTACCCAGACCCTGTTCGATCGGGGCCTGGATCCGCAGTATTCAAGGAATGCCCTGGTGTTTCCGCTGCGCGGCGACGGACCGGTCGAGATCCGGGTGGAAGGCGCACGTTATCCGCTCCAGGTCGCGGTGGTGGCCCGCGGCAGGCATATCGCCAGCGATCTGGTCCAGGTGCGCGTGCTGCAACTGGCAGTGGGGGTGCTGGTGGGGGTATCGCTGACGGTCCTGCTGTTCTGGGCGATGCTGCGCGAACGCGTGTATCTGCTTTATGCCGCCAGCATGGCCCTGCAGATGCTGTTCCTGCTTTGCTCCTATGGCGAGGCCTACGCGATACCGGTGCTGCGCTCGCTGGCGACCTTCGGTGCCCATGGGATCTGGTTCCTGGCCACGGTTTCGACCATGGTCTCGGTATTGCTGCTGCTCGACTACGCCGACCTGCGCACGCGCGTTCCGCGCCTGGGCCGGCTGATGCGCTGGCTTGGCATCTATTTGCCGGCGTTGTTGTTGTTGCTGCTGGTGTCGCCGTGGCCGGCAGGCAAGGAGTGGTTTCCGAATGCCGGCAACCTGCTGTTCCTGATGACCAACCTGGTGGCGATAGTTGCCCTGGCACTGGCCTGGCGCGGGGGCGGACGGCACGCCGGCTTCATCCTCATTCCGTGGGTGCCGCTGGTGTTTTTCAGTACCGCACGCGCGGTGCAATTGAGTCTGGGCGTCACGGTCGAACCGTGGCTGCAATACGGCCTGCCGCTGGTACTGGCCTTCACCGCCGTAGTGCTGGCCTTGGGTCTGGCCGACCGCATGCTGACCTTTCGACAGGAGCGCGATACCGCGCAGGAACACGCCGAACGCGACTGGCTCACCGGGGTAATGAACCGCGGCGGCATCGAGCACCGGCTGGACTGGGCGATCCTCAACACGCGTCGCGAACAGTTGCCGTTGTCGCTGCTGTTCCTGGACCTGGATGATTTCAAGCTGGTCAATGACCGCCACGGCCACGCGGCCGGCGACAACTGCCTGCGTGCGGTAGTCAGGGCGATCAGCGCGGAACTGCACTATGGCGACCACCTCGGGCGCCTCGGCGGAGAAGAATTCGTACTGGGCCTGCCGGGCGCGAACGGGGTCCGCGCCATGGCCATGGCCGAACACCTGCGACAGAAAATAGAAACGCAATGCCGCGCCGTGGAAGGCATCGAGGTCGGGTTGACGGTCAGCATCGGAGTGGCCGAATGCGCGGTCACCGATACCGTCGCCAGCCTGATCAGGCGCGCCGACAAGGCGATGTACGTGGCCAAGCATGGCGGCCGCAACCGGGTGGCGATGCTGGACGCGGTGGCCGGCTGAATCGCCGGCCCCGCGTGCCGCGAATCAGGGCAAGTAAGCGCGCGGCAGGATGCCCGCCGCACGCATGTAGCGATCGCGCAACTCGGTCTGCCGCGAGCGCATGGGGATGGTCTTTCCGCCCAGCCACAACTGCGTGGCCACGCTGGATACGTCGAGCGGGTCGCCGGTCCACAGGACCAGGTCCGCAAGCTTGCCCGGGGCGATGGTTCCCAGCTTGTCATCCACGCCCAGTACCTGCGCGGGCACCCGGGTCAGTCCGGCCAGGCCCGCTTCCCATGGCAATCCATTGGCCACCGCGTTGCCGGCGTACTGGCGGATCTTGCGTGCGTTGTGCGAAGCATCGCCAAACTGGGCAAAGCTCACGTCCACGCCCGCCGCGTGCAGCCGCGCCGCGTTCTCCAGCGTTGCGCCGATCTGGTCGAAATCAGCGGGCAGGTCGGCCAGCGCGTCGACGAACACCGGCACCTTGGCGCGTGCGATTTCGGGTGCCAGTTTCCATGCTTCGATGCCGCTGGCGATGGCGATGCGCACGCGTTCGCGCTGCGCCCAGCGCAGCAACTGGCGGATGTCCGCGGCGCGATTCACGTTGACCACGATACGTCCGTTGCCGGCCAGGTATCGCGCCAGCACCGCACGTCCGGCCGGAGTCAGCAAGGCGTGCGGGGAATCGGCGGCGATGCGGCCACGCGCTTCGCCAACCAGCTGGTCAAGCAGCATCCATTGCGCCGCGCGAGAACTGCCGCTCAGGCCCAGCACGTCGTTGCCCAGTTTAAGAAACAGCACGCGCGGGCCGATCGGATCCGCACTGCCATCCAGCCGGACCACGCCGCCCTGGCCGGCCACGAAGGAGCCGCCGGTATTGGCGCCCAGCAGGGTGAAGCCCAGGCCCTCCACGCGCGCGACCGGGATCAGCACCGAGTCCGGGTTGTAGGCCAGGGTCACGTCAAACTCCGGCCGCATCGGCTGGGCGCTGGCCAGGGTCACCGCGCTGTCGACGGTGTCGGCTTCGCCGGACACTTCCTCGATCCCGATCTCGGTGATGCCGCCAAACAGGGCCGGGGTCAGCGGCTTGCCGTTGGCTTCGACGACGTTGATCGAAGCAGGAGCCTGCAGGTTCACGCCTACCGCGCGGATCACGCCCTCCTGGACCAGCACGTCCGCATTCTGCAGCGTGCCTTGCGCGCCGGCGGTGTGCACGGTGGCGTGGCGGATGAGGAGATCCTGGGCAGAGGCGGTCGCGGCACACAGCATGCAAGTCGTCAGCCACGCCGCGCACAATTTCAACATCGTCACTCCCGCGACGGAGCGGATCGCTCTTCGGCCGGGCTGAGATGATGTTGCGCAAGAGCGGTTTCCGCCCTCGCCGGATTCATTGGAAAAACGGGGCCGCCGGGGAAAAACAGAAGCGATACGGCTCATTTCGTACCTCCCGTCGCCGCGTCCTGTCCCAGCATGAAATCCGAAGTCGGTTGCCGCGACCGATCATTGCGGTCGTAAATGCGGGCGCCATCGATGTAGACCTGTTCGGCGTGCGCATACACACTGAAGGGATCCTGGTTCCAGACCACCACGTCAGCCATCTTGCCGACTTCCAGTGTGCCGGTGACGTTGTCGATGCCCATCGCCTTGGCCGGGTTGAGGGTCAGCCAGCGGATCGCGCGCTCGGCTGGAATGTCGATGCCGACCCGCTTCGCGTGTGCCATCACCTTCGCTGCCTCCTGGTTCAATCGCTGGATACCTTCTTCTGAATCCGAATGCACGATTGCGCAACTGTTGGCTGGCCGATCGACCAGGGCGATGTTTTCCTGGATGCCGTCGAAGGCTTCCATCTTGAAGCCCCACCAGTCGGCCCAGAGCGCGCCGCACACGTTTTCCGCCGCCAGCCGGTCAGCGATCTTGTAGGCCTCCACGCCGTGGTGGAACGCGGCGATCTTGAAGCCGAATTCCTTGGCAAGGTCCAGCATGGTCGCCATTTCATCGGCCCGATAGCAGTGGATGTGCACGCGGATCTCGCCATTGATCGCACCGGCCAGGGTGTCCATCTTCAGGTCGCGCTTGCCGCCGCTGTCGCCTGCACTGTCGGCCTTGTCGTCGCCCTTGGCGCGGCCCCACCAGTGTTTCTTCTTCGGTTCTGCCGGCTGGGCCTGGTTCTTCTTCAGATACTCGCTGGCATCAATGAAGGCCGCGCGGTAACCGGCGATATTGCCCATGCGCGTCGACGGTCCGCCCTTCTGGCCATAGACCCGCTTCGGGTTCTCGCCGCAGGCCATTTTCAGACCCCAGGGCGCGCCGGGGAATTTCATGCCCTGGTAGGTCGTGGCCGGCACGTTCTTCAGGGTGACGCCGCGGCCGCCGATCAGGTTGGCCGAACCCGGCAAGATCTGCAGCGACGTGATGCCGCCCGCCAGCGCGGTGTGGAAGCCGGGGTCCTGCGGCCAGATCGAATGTTCGGCCCAGACATTGGCAGTGACCGGCGCGGTGGCCTCGTTGCCGTCGCTGTGCGCCTTCATGCCGGGACTCGGATACACGCCAAGATGCGAATGCACGTCGATCACGCCCGGGGTGACCCAGCGCCCGGTGGCGTCAATGCGGATCGCATCGGACGGCGCGGACAGGCCGCGGCCCACCGCTGCCACCTTGCCGTCCTGCAGCAGCACGTCTGCATCGTCCAGGCGTTCGCCGGTACCGGTCAGCACGGTGGCGTGTTCGATCAGCACCGGGCCCGAGGCAATCGCGCGGTAGGTGCTGGGATACGGATCCTGGGTGAAACGCGAACTGGCCTGGGCCGTTCCGGTTTGCAAGGAAACAAGGCCGAACGTGGCCAGCACGGCAAAGCCCGTGCGGAGGGCAATGGAAGTCATGAGGGTTCCCCGGTATTTGCTGCCCACGCTAACCGGGTCGCGTGGCATTGCCAAGTGTGGGAACTGGGCTCGTGACACAATTGGGCGCACGGGAACAACAAGGATCACCACGGTGAAAGAGAAGTCCGAGATCGTCGACAACTGGCTGCCGCGTTACACCGGCGTACCCCTGGACCAGTTTGGCGAACATATCCTGCTGACCAATTTCGGCGGCTACCTGCATGCATTTTCGCGCTTGACCGGGGCGCCCGTCGTTGGCCTGGACAAACCGATGTCCAGCGCGACCATCGATGGCATCAGCATGATCAATTTCGGCATGGGCAGTCCGAATGCGGCGACGATGATGGACCTGTTGTCGGCGATCATGCCCAAGGCGGTGCTGTTCCTTGGCAAGTGTGGCGGCCTGAAGCGGAAGAACGAACTCGGTGACCTGGTACTGCCGATCGCGGCGATCCGCGGCGAGGGCACCAGCAACGACTACCTGCTGCCGGAAGTACCGGCACTTCCCGCTTTCGCATTGCAACGCGCGGTCTCCACCATGATCCGCGACCTGGGACACGACTACTGGACCGGCACCGTGTTCACCACCAACCGCCGCGTGTGGGAGCACGACGTCGAGTTCAAGGAATACCTGCGCAAGGTGCGATGCATGGCCATCGACATGGAAACCGCCACCATCTTCGCCGCCGGCTTCGCCAATCGCATTCCCTGCGGCGCGCTGCTGCTGGTCAGCGACCAGCCGATGATCCCGGAAGGAGTCAAGACCGAGGCGTCGGACAGCAAGGTCAGCTCGTTGTTCGTCGATCGCCACATCAACATCGGCATCGAAGCGCTGAAGCTGATCCGGCGCAATGGCAAGTCGGTACGGCATTTGCGTTTCGACGAGTGAAGCCTCGGGCAAGGGGCTGAATCATGCAAGGAATCGCAAACAGGATGACAGCAGTGGTTGCAACGCTGCTTTTGGCATCAATCGCTGTCAGCTCGCACGCTGCCGCGGTCGAGGCGGCTGAAACCACGCGGCGCATTCCTTTCTGCGCGGACGTCGAGGTAGATCCGAACGGCGCAGTGCGAATTGGCGAGGTGCGGGGAGTTGCGCAGGCTTTGCAGAAGCTGGTGAAAACCCGTCTTTCCACCCTGAAGCTGCAGCCTGCGCGGAGGAACGCGGAAAAGCTGGCGGCCAGGTCGCAGCTTCGCGGGGAAGTGGTATTGAAGCCGGCCCCCAACGACAAATACGAGTTCGGAATAGACCCGCCGCGGGTGACTCCGTGCGCGATTTCCCAGATCGTTCCACGCTTCCCGGCGACCATGGCCAGGGAAGGAAAGTCGGGATCTGTGCTGCTCGAAGTGCGCATAGGAGTGGACGGACGTGTCGTGTCGGCGCAGGCATTGCAATCCACGCGCCGGGAGTTTTCCGATGCCGCGCTGGAGTCTGCCAGGCAATGGACGTTCGAGCCGCAGTGGCTCGCAGGCGAGCCGGCGGAAGTGGTCATCCAATGGCCAGTCGATTTTCATATGCAAACCTGCATCACTCTCGAGAGATGCAACGCGACCGATGTTTCTTCCATTTCGTCGCGCATGTTCGACTGCAAATGGGATGAGTCGATGCCCAGGGTATTTGACCAGCCGGCTTGCGCGGACACCATGGAAGTTCGTGGAAGTCGGGTCCGCCGTGGCAGCAGGCAGATGGACATACGTTGAACAGCCAGGACAGAAGCAATCGGCATCGTGTCGCCAGCCTACGCTGAGCTTTCTCCCGCGATGGATGAGAGGAGTTGATTCCCGTGGACCCGCAGTTGATCGAGTGGCTGGAAACAGGGCTTTGCTTTGAGCATGGAGGACGATCGGCGTTCTATCGTGATGAAGGGACCGGCCCGGTACTGCTCTGCCTGCATGGCTATCCGACGGCCTCATGGGACTGGCATCGGATCTGGCCGCTGCTGGTGGGCCGCTATCGTCTGATCGCGCCCGACATGCTGGGCTTCGGCTTTTCCGACAAGCCCCGCCAACATCCGTATTCGATCGCCGGGCAGGCGGACCTGCACGAATGCCTGCTTGCCTCGCAAGGCATCGAAGAAGTGCATGTACTGGCCCATGACTATGGCGATACCGTCGTCCAGGAGCTGATGGCGCGGCACCGGGAACGCCTGCGCAGTGGCGCGCCCGGAGTGCGCCTGCGCACGGTCTGCCTGCTCAATGGCGGCCTGTTCCCGGAAACCCATCGCGCGCGCCCGATCCAGAAATTGCTGCGCTCTCCGTTGGCTCCACTACTGTTGCAGCTGTTCAACCAGCCCAGCTTCCGCCGCAGCTTCATCCCGTTGTTCGGCGCGGGCACCCAACCCGACGACGCGGAGCTCGCCCGCTTCTGGATGCTGATCGAACACAACGGCGGTCGCGCCAATATGGGTCGCCTGCTGCACTACATGGGCGAGCGCAAGCGCCATCGCGAGCGTTGGGTCGGTGCACTGATCGATGCGCCGATGCCACTGCGGCTGGTCGCTGGCATGGACGATCCGGTTTCCGGCGCGCACATGGTCCGGCGCTATCGCGAACTGGTGCCGGGTGCGGATGTGATCGAGTTGCCCGGCATCGGCCACTATCCGCAGTGGGAGGCGCCCGAACGCGTTGCCGCAGCGCTACTGGAATTTGCAAAATAGTAAGGTAGCCCGGGTAGAGCGCAGCGACCTTTGACAGCGAGGCTGGTCAACCCGGGGCTCTTGGCGAGTTACCTGAAAGCCGACGGAGAGAGACGGTGACGACACACAGTGAAGTAGTTGCTTTCTGGCGCCATGCCGGTCCAGCCCGGTGGTTCGCGCGCGACGACGCGTTCGATGCGGAGTTCCGCCAGCGTTTCGAGGCGGAGCATTTCGCCGCGGCCCGCGGTGAATACGAGGCGTGGATGGATTCACCAGAAGGCGCACTCGCCCTGCTGATCCTGCTGGACCAGTTCCCGCGCAACTGTTTCCGCGGCAATGCACATTCCTATGCCACCGATGGACTGGCGCGATACTACGCAGGCAAGGGGGTGGACGCCGGACTAGACCGGAAAACCGAAAGCGGCCTGCGCCTGTTCTTCTACCTGCCGTTCGAGCATTCGGAAATGCTCGCCGACCAGGAGCGGTCGATGGAACTGATCGGCGGGATCGGCGATGCGGAACTGGTGAAATACGCGAAGCTGCACCGCGACCTGATCGAACGCTTCGGCCGCTTCCCGCATCGCAATGCGGCGCTGGGGCGCGAATCGACGCCGGAGGAAATCGACTATCTGGCCAGCGGTGGATTCAGCGGCTGACCGAAACCCGTAGGAGCGCCCCATCGGCGCGAGCTCTTCGGCCAGCTTGCGAATACCTGAAACACGAGCTCGCGCCCATGGGGCGCTCCTACGAGGGAATCAATATTTGGTGATGCCCGAATCCGCTTCATCCGCCCACGCATTGGTCCCGCCGACGATGTTGTAGACGTCCTTGAAACCAAGCGCGCTGAATTCCTCGGCCGCCTGCTGGCTGCGCCCGCCGCTGCGACACAGGAAAGCGAGGGCAGTGTCTTTGGGCAAGACTTCCAGATCGGCACGGCCATTGCCGTCGAAGGTCTTGAACGGCAGCTTCACCGAGGCAACCGCGCGTTCCTCGGCCGGACGCACATCGACCAGCAGCAGTTCGCCTGCGGTTATGCGCGTGCCGGCTTGCGCAGGCGACAGCGTTTTCACGGGTGCACCTTGATCAGGCTTGGGCGCATTCGGATTGTCGATGGCCAGGCCCTTGCCGCGGATGTCGTCGACCCAGTCGATGGTGATGCCATCGGCGCGACGTGCGCTGGCCAGGTCAAACTGGATGCGCAGGCCGTTGGATTCGGCGGCGATGGCGTTGGCATCGAACGGGGCCAGCTGGAAGTTGGGCTGGAACTGCGCATTGATCGAAAGGGAAAGTGCGCCACCGGGTCCGGCATCCGCCGCCGCGTTGGCCAGCATTTCAGCTGCCGCCGCAGTCACCGTGATCTTCGGCGGGGTGCGGTCCGGCGCGGCGACGCCCAGCAGCGAGGCCAGCTCGCCGGAGTTGCTCATCTGTTCGATGATGTCGCTGCCACCAACCAGTTCACCATCGATGTACAACTGCGGGATGGTCGGCCAGTCGCCATAGGCCTTGATGCCGTCGCGGATATCCTGGTCGGCCAGCACGTTGACGTGCGTGTAATCGACGCCAAGCGCGGACAACGCGCCTACGGCCTTGGCCGAGAAGCCGCATTGCGGCATGGTCGGCTGGCCCTTCATGAACAACACGACGCGGTTGGATTGCAGCAGGGATTCGATGCGCGAACGCAGTGCGGGGTCGAGGGACATCAGGATCTACCGATTTGCAGGGAATGGGCCATTTTACGCCGCATGGCATGATTGCGGCATGACCACTGTGGAAACACTCAATTACGCGCCGGGCCGCGCGCTGCATCGCGTTCCGCGAAGGCCGCATGCGTGGATCTGGCTGGCGCTTGCCCTGCACTTCGGCGTGATCGTGGCCTGGTGGTTTGGGGGTTGGGTTCCGGGCCTGGCGTGCCTTTTCGTGGTGCACATGCTGTTCCTGTGGGGAACGATGCGGCCGCAGTCGCGGTTGTTCAGTCCCGTGCTCAGCCGATTGCCGATTACCCAGAAGGCGGTCTGGCTGACGATAGATGACGGACCGTCGCATGAAACCGCGGCCTTGCTGGACCTGCTGGACCAGCATGAAGCCAAGGCCACCTTTTTCCTGGTCGCCGACCGCGCCGCGGCGCGCCCCGAGCTTGCGCGCGAGATCCTGCGCCGCGGTCATGGCATCGGCAACCACAGCCACTCGCATCCGCAGGCCTGGTTCTGGGCGCTGGGCCCGCGACGCATGGCAGCCGAAATCGGCCAGTCGCAGGCGATCCTGCGCGACATCACCGGGCAGGCGCCGCGCTGGTTCCGCGCGGTGGTGGGCATGGCCAACCCCTTTGTTTCCGCGCCTTTGAAAGCCAACGGACTGGCGCGGGTGGCCTGGAGTGCGCGCGGCTTCGATGGCGTGCGTGGCGAGCCGGGTGAAGTGGTCTCGCGCATCGTCCGCGACTTGCAACCAGGCGCCATCGTCCTGTTGCACGAGGGCGCGCCGCACGGCCACAACCTGGCGATCATCGAAGGCGTGCTCGAGGCGATGCGCGAACGCGGCTACACCGCAATCCTTCCAGAACAATTGTAGGAGCGGGCCCTGCCCGCGATGCCTTTCGGCCCGATCGCGCAAGAGCATCGCGGGCAGGGCCCGCTCCTACGCTCCGAAGGAAGTCCCTTTCGGGGACGGGCCGGATTTTTCGGCCACGATCAACCAGTTGTTGAACGGCGTGTTGCCGTACAGCGGCGAGAACGTGGTCTGCAGCCCGGCTTCGGCAAGCTGGGCGCGCATTGCGTCGGCGTCGGGATAGCATTTTGGCCGCGATTGCATCCAGCCGATCAGGTTGGCCAAGCGGTCGGTCACGCGACTGGTCTGGCCGCGCCGGCTGTTGTCTCCCAGTGCAGTGCGGATCACCAGCCGCGCGCCCGGTGTCAGCATGCCGATCACTTCGCCGATCAACCCCTGTTGCGCGGGGGCGTCCAGGTACTGGAGCACATCCAGGATAGCCACGCTGCCGTGGTGGAGCGGGGGGCCCTTGGCCAGGTCGACCAGGTCGAAATTCACCTCCGCAAGACCGCGCTTGCCTGCCACTTTCCGCGCACGTTCGATCTTGGCCGCGTCGTTGTCCACGCCACGATAGGCCATCGCCTGTCCATCCAGCCGCAGCGCGTGGGCCAGCAGGCCCAGACCGCAGCCCAGGTCGAGCAAGGGCGCCTCACTGCCGCGCAAGGCCTGGAGCACGCCGGGGTATAGCGGGTCGCTGCCCAGCTTGCTGCGGGTGTAGTAGTAATCCCAGCGATTGCCCAGTGGATGCGCGGGCAGGAATGCACTGGCGATGTGCGTCGCAGCGGCACGGTCGAAAGGGCGCGTGGGCGAGATGCTCATTGCGGCGCCAACATTCCTAGCGCTGCCGGCAGTGCCAGTCGCGTCCATTCCTGATACATCGCCGCCGACGGATGCAGGCCATCCTCGACCATCATCCGCGGCTCGGTGCCACGGGCGCGGCTGATCGCCGTGATGTCGATGAAGACGATTCCACGTTTTACGCAAACCTCGTGCGCGGCATGGTTGTAGGCGTCGATCTCGTCGCCAATGCGCGTCGCATTGCGCGATTCGCGCTTCGCGAACGGGGTGACGCCCCAGTCGGGAATCGACAGGACCAGCACGTGCTCGCGGCGCCACTGCGCAAATCCAATCGCGCGTTCGAGCAAGCCGGAGAACTGGGCGCGGTATTCATCCACGCCCCGCCCACGGTACTGGTTGTTGACCCCGATCTGCAGGCTGACCAGGTCGTATTCGGCCAGTGGATGCACCGCGTCGATCGCTGCATCCAGTTCGTCAGTGGTCCAGCCGGTCTGGGCGATGATGCGCGGGTTGGCCATCGGCAGGCCGTCGGCACGCAATGCGTATGCAAGTTGCAGCGGCCAGCGGCCGGATTCCGACACGCCTTCGCCAATAGTGTAGGAATCGCCGAGGGCCAGATAGCGCAGTTCGGTCGGTTGGCTGAGGGGCGGAGCCAGGAGCCTTTCAGTCATTGCGCACGGGAATCACGCGGCCGCGGACCGCGATTTGATCGGAACTACCTTGCCCACCGCATCCGCGCGCCGCGCCAGCACCCGGTCGATGCGCGAGAACACGTCATGCATGACCTCGGCTTCCGGCAGCAGGGTCACCCGGAAGTGATTGCGGTAGGGCACGTTGAAGCTGGACCCGGGTACCACCAGCACGCCTTCGCTTTCCATGAGTTCCAACGCGAAGTCGTGGTCGTCGAAGCCCTTTGCCGCGGCGCCGACCACGGCCGGGAATGCGTACAGCGCGCCGGCGGGGGCCACCAGCTGCAGATGCTCGCTGGCCACACAGGCCTCGATCACCGCGCGGCGGGTTTCGTAGAGGCGTCCACCCGGCGCGCACAACGGCGAAATCGTATCCGGCCCATTCACCGCCGCATCCACCGCGTACTGGCCCGGCACGTTGGCGCACAGGCGCAGCGCGCCGAGCAGGTCCATGGCGTGGTGGAAGTTGCCGACCGCCTCGCCATGGCCGGAGAGCAGCGCCCAGCCAATGCGCCAGCCGCAAGCGCGGTGGACCTTGCTGAGGCCGCTGAAGGTCAGGCACGGCACATCGCCGGCCAACGGCGCGACGGGTTCGAACTTCGCGTCGTCGTACAGGACCTGGTCGTAGATCTCGTCCACAAGCAGCAACAACCGGTGCTTGGCGGCAATGGCGACGATGCGTTCCAGCAAGGCGCGCGGATAGGTCGCGCCGGTGGGATTGTTGGGGTTGATCAGGACAATGGCGCGGGTGCGGGAAGACACCAGGGTCTCGATCTCGGCCGGGTCGGGCAGGAAACCGTTATCCGCATCGCAGCGGTAATACACCGGGCGGCCGTCGTTGAGGATGGTGGCGGCCGACCACAGTGGATAGTCGGGCGAAGGCACCAGCACTTCGTCGCCGGGATTGAGCAGGGCGCGCAGCGACAGGTCGATCAGCTCGCTGACGCCATTGCCGACGAACACGCGGTCCGGGTGCGCGTGGGGCATGCCGCGGCGCGCATAGGCCGCAGCGATGGCTTCGCGCGCGGCGGGCAGGCCCTGCTGGTGGGTGTAGGGGTCCGTGCGCTGGATATCGCCGGTGATGGCGCGCTGCAGGTGTTCCGGGGCGCGGAAACCAAAGGCGCCGGGGTTGCCTATGTTCAACTTGATCAGCTTGCGGCCCTGTGCCTCCAGGTCGCGCGCACGCCGCGCCAGTTCACCGCGGATCTCGTAGCGGACCTCGGACAGGCGCTCGCGGGTGGCGAGCGGTTTGATCGGTGGGGTGGACATCGGCGCGGTCTGGCGGCGGAAAGAACGAAATCTTAGCGGATATGCCACGAATCGCGGTGAATCGTGGGAGCGGCATCTTGCCGCGAGCTGTTGTGCTTGAATCTGCCTCCTATCCAGCACCGCAAGAGCTCGCGGCTGGAAGCCGCTCCCACAGCCGCACCCACAGCCGCTCCCACCCCTAGAATGGGCTCATGCCCGACACTCCCCTCGATTTCCCAACCCTGCGCCTGATTGGCTGGCCGTATCCCGGCCTGCCCGAAGACCCGGCGTGGGCCGCAGCCTTTGCCGCCCATCCCGGCGCCAGGCCCGCGCGGGTCAGCGAGCAGCATCGCTCCGGCTATGTGGTCGCCGATGGCCCGGAAGCGGGACTCAAGGCCGAATCGCTGCCCGAATGGCAGAAGCCACGCTTTCCCTCGCATGAGCGTGCCGCGGTCGGCGACTGGGTCCTGCTGGACGGGAAGAAGATCGTGGCCCTATTGCCGCGGCACACTTCGATCAAGCGCGGCGCCGCCGGCGAGCACTACCACCAGCAGGTGATCGCGGCCAACGTGGACACGGTGTTCATTGTTTGCGGTCTGGATGACGACTTCAATCCGCGGCGGATAGAGCGTTACCTGATGCTGGTCGGCGGTGGCGGCGCAGAGGCTGTAGTGGTCCTGACCAAGGCCGACCAGACCGATTACGCACCCGAGGCGGTCGAGACCCTGGCCGAGCTTGCCGCCCAGGACATCACCGTGTGCGCGGTCAACGCCAAGGATCCGGTGAGCGTCGCCTCGCTGCACGGTTGGCTGGGCGCCGGCAGGACTGCGGTGCTGGTAGGTTCTTCAGGCGCAGGCAAGTCCACGTTGACCAATACGCTGCTGGGCACCGACCGGATGAAGACCGCGGCGGTGCGCGAAAACGACTCGCGTGGCCGTCACACCACCACCCATCGGGCGTTGATTCCGCTGCCGTCCGGCGCGTGCCTGATCGATACGCCGGGCATGCGCGAGTTGAAACCGACCGGCGAGGAAGAACTGGCGGAAAGTGGCTTCGCTGACATCGAGGCGCTGGCGGAACAGTGCAAGTTCCGCGACTGTTCGCACCAGACCGAGCCGGGCTGCATGGTGCGCGCGGCGATCGAGGCGGGCGATATCGACGAAGAACGCTTCATCAATTATCTGAAGCTGCGCGACGAGGTTGTGGCGGCGGCGGAGAAGCTGGCGGTGCGCCTGGCGCAGGCCAACGTCAAGACCGGTGGACGGCCGACGCCGAAGCGGTCCGATGACAGGTATGGGCGGGATTGAGAATGTATTGATCTTGCTCCTGGCCTCCCCCGTTGCGCGTAGCGCAGGGGAGGATTGAGGAGGGGTTCTTTTGATTTTGCTCGTCATCCCCGCGAAGGCGGGGATCGCTCCTCGCTCTTGTCCCGAAGCAAGGCATTTCGCGCTACGCGCGAGTCACTTTTCTTTGAACGGCAAAGAAAAGTAACCAGAAGAAAGCCGCCCTACGGCGCGCCCGGCGATGAAGCCGCCGGTTTCGCAAGCGGGTCGGGAATTTTCGTAAGGCGCATCCTGCGCCTACGAAAACGGCGCACATCCTTGTGCGCCGCCCCTGCGGGGTTTGCCCGTCCCGCTTGCCGCGCCTCACGGGGCCAGTGGGAAAAGCAGAGGCAACAACAAAGGCGATTCCATGACTGAGCAATCTCCGGACATCCTCCACCACGCCGCCCTCGACGCGCGGATGGTCAAGGTGGCGCGCGGGATCAAGTTGTTGAGCCTGGCCAGTTGGCCGGCGACGGTGCAGGGACCGTTCCTGGAGTCGTTCGCGCGGGGACAGCCGCAACTGCCGCGGATCGACTACGGGAAATTCGACTTTGGCGCGGAACGGCGCGAACTCGGCGCGATTGCCGCGCAAGCCGATCCCGCGCATCCGATGGGTCGTTACCTGGTTGAATCCGCACACAGCTGGGCGCTGGCGGCGCAGTTGCTGGAAACGCTTGGCACGAGCCAGGCCGGGACGCACTCGCTGGCCCTGTTCGGCGCGCCCGACCAGGCCCTGCCCGGCAACGGCCCGACCACGCGCGAGGCGGCGCGGCATTTCATCGCCATCGCCAATGAACTGGACCATGAGCTGCTCGCCCCCGAGGAACAGGTCCCGGTGTCGGCCACCGCGCTGCAACTGCAACTGCAGAACGACCTCGACGATTTCTTCGATGGCCGGGTGATCACCGTGGAGCTGGATCCGTCCCTGATCGCCAAGGCCGCTGCGGGCGCTACCCGCATCCGCCTGCGCCAGGGCGCCGCGTTCAGTGACTACGACCGCCGCCAACTGCTGCAGCACGAAGCCCTGGTGCATTCGCTGACCGCGCTCAATGGCCGCGAGCAACCCTTGCTGCCGAGCCTGGCGCTGTCCTCGCCGCGCGCGACCGAAACCCAGGAAGGCCTGGCCACCTTTGCCGAACAGATCACCGGCGCGATCGACATCGCGCGCATGAAGCGCATCAGCCTGCGCATCGAGGCGATCGCGCTGGCCCTGGACGGCGCCGACTTCGTCGAGGTGTTCCGCTATTTCATCGCCGCCGGGCAGAACACCGAGGAAAGTTTCTCCTCGGCCCAGCGCGTGTTCCGCGGCGTTCCGCTCGGCGGTGGCGCCGCCTTCACCAAGGACACCGTGTACCTGCGCGGGCTGATCGGCGTGCACACCTTCTTTCGTCGCTCGTTGCAGCAGGATCGGCTGCAGGTATGTCGCTGGCTGTTTGCAGGAAAGATGACCCTGGGCGATGCGCAGGCCTTCTCACCGTTGTTCGAAGCCGGGATCCTGGCGCCGCCACGCTGGCTGCCGGATTGGGTCAGGCGCGCGAATGGTTTGGCCGGGATGCTCGCGTTCTCGCTGTTTGCCAACCGCATCCGCCTGGACCAGCTGACCGACGCACCCGCAGTGCCAGGTTAACGGTGGCAGCGCCGGGACGGCGCTGCCACGGACCCTTTCAGGGGGTGGGTTAGAATCGGCTCCTGCCCACGGAAGCCGCGCCGCAATGTCCAACGAAGAGCAAAAACAGTCCGACCTGAAGCAGGCTGCGCTGGAATACCACCGCCTGTCGCCGCCGGGCAAGATCAAGGTGTCGGCGACCAAGCCGATGGTCACCCAGCGCGACCTGGCCCTGGCCTATTCGCCGGGCGTGGCCTTCGCCTGCGAGGCGATCGTCGAAGATCCCAACATGGCCAGCGAGATGACCGCGCGTGGCAACCTGGTCGCCGTGGTCACCAACGGCACCGCAGTGCTGGGCCTGGGCAACATCGGCCCGCTGGCGGGCAAGCCGGTGATGGAAGGCAAGGGCGTGCTGTTCCAGAAGTTCGCCGGCATCGACGTGTTCGACCTGGAGATCGACGAAACCGACCCGGACAAACTGGTCGAGATCATCGCCTCGCTGGAACCGACCTTTGGCGGCATCAACCTGGAAGACATCAAGGCGCCGGAGTGCTTCATCGTCGAGCGCAAGCTGCGCGAGCGGATGAAGATCCCGGTGTTCCACGACGACCAGCACGGCACCGCGATCATCGTCGGCGCGGCGATCTACAACGCCCTGGAAGTCGTCGGCAAGAACATCGCGGACGTGAAGCTGGCTACCTCCGGCGCCGGCGCGGCCGGCATCGCCTGCCTGGACATGCTGGTGGCGCTGGGCCTCAAGCCCGAGAACATCCTGGCCGTGGACCGCGACGGCGTGCTTTACAGCGGTCGCGCGCACCTGGACCCGGACAAGGCGCGGTACGCGCGCGACACCGACAAGCGCAGCCTGGCCGACATCGTCGTCGGTGCCGACATCTTCCTGGGCCTGTCCGCCGCTGGCGTGCTCAAGCCGGAGATGGTCGCGACCATGGCCGACAAACCGATCATCCTGGCCCTGGCCAACCCCAACCCCGAGATCAACCCGGCCGACGCCAAGGCCGTGCGCCCGGACTGCATCATCGCCACCGGCCGCTCGGACTATCCCAACCAGGTCAACAACGCGCTGTGCTTTCCCTACATCTTCCGTGGCGCGCTGGATGTCGGCGCCACGGTCATCAACGAGGCGATGAAGACCGCCTGCGTCAAGTCCATCGCCGCGCTGGCGCGACGCGAGGCCTCGGACCTGGGCACGGCCTATGGCGACGAGATTCCGTGCTTCGGCCCCGAGTACCTGATCCCGCGCCCGTTTGATCCACGCCTGCTGGTGGAACTGTCCTCGGCCGTGGCCCAGGCAGCGATGGACTCCGGGGTTGCCCTGCGTCCCATCGCCGACATGCCCGCCTACCGCGAGAAGCTGGGCCAGTTCGTGTACCGCACCAGCCTGATGATGAAGCCGGTCTACGACCGCGCGCGCAGCGATCGCAAGCGCGTGGCCTACGCCGAGGGCGAGGAGGAAGTGGTGCTGCGCGCGGTGCAGACGGTGATCGACGAGGGCCTGGCCTTCCCGATCCTGATCGGGCGCCCCGACGTGATCCAGACCCGCATCGAACGGCTTGGCCTGCGCATGCGCGCCGGGGTGGACTTCGAACTCACCAACCAGGACGACGACCCACGCTTCAACGAGTACTGGCAGTACTACCACGGCCTGACCGAGCGTCGCGGGGTGACCCCGGCGGCGGCCAAGAACCTGCTGCGTTCGCGCCCGACGCTGATCGCGGCGGTGATGGTGGCGCGCGGCGAAGCCGACGCCATGGTCAGCGGCATCGTCGGACGATTCCACAAGAAACTGGGCTACGTGCGCAGCGTGATCCCGCTGGATCCGGGCGTGCAGTCGACCTCGGCCATGACCGGGGTGATCAATGAACAGGGCGCCTGGTTCTTCCTCGACACCCACGTGCAGGACGATCCGACCGCCGAGCAGATCGCCGAAGCCACGCTGCAGGCGACCTACCGCCTGAAGCTGTTCGGGATCGAACCCAAGGTGGCGCTGTTGTCGCACTCCAACTTCGGCAGCCACGACACGCCCGGGGCGCAGAAGATGCGCAGGGTGCGCGAACTGTTGCGCGAACGCGTGCCGAAGTTGGAGATGGACGGCGAGATGCAGGGCGACACCGCGTGGGACGAGGTGTTGCGCAAGCGGATGATGCCCAACACTACGCTGAGTGGCCGCGCCAACCTGTTCGTGCTGCCGAATATCGACGCGGCCAACATCACCTACAACATGGTCCGGGTGATGACCGATGGCGTGGCCATCGGCCCGATCCTGATGGGCATCTCCAAGCCGGTGCACATCCTGACCAGCAGCGCGACCCCGCGCCGGGTCGTCAACATGACCGCGATCGCCGCGGTGGATGCGCAGATACGGGCGCAGCAGAAATAGTCTTCCTCCGCGCCGTGCCCGACAGGCTGCACCCCTCTCCCTTCACGGGAGAGGGTGGCCGGAGGCCGGGAGAGGGTGCGCCGGCGGCGTTGAAATCCGCTTGCAGTCGCGACATCGAACGCTGCAGTGCCAACGCACGCTTCACTGCGCTCGCGCGCCCTCTCCTGCCCATGTTTGGCCAAGCGACCTGACGGCGTGGGTGGGCATCCTCTCCCATGAGGGGAGAGGGGATCACGCAGGCCCGCCAAGCTCAGGCTTCGTCGTTTCCCTGCAGCACCTGCTGCTGCAGCTTGTCCAGGTAAGCGTCGACTTCGGCGGTGGTGGCGAGGATGTCGTCCACCGGCAGCGCCTGGACGATATCCAGCACCTTGCGGATCTGCGCCTGCGGATGCACCGCCAGGACCTTGCCGCCCGGGGCCAGCAGCTTGCGTGCCTTGAGGATGCAGCGGATCCCGGCGCTGCTGATGTAGTCCAGCCGGGCCAGTTCCAGGACCAGCACCATCGATGGCGAAGCCGCGGCCAGCAGCGGCTCCAGCGCATCGTCCAGTTGCTCGTGGCTGTTGCTGTCCAGGCGGCCGGTGAGGACCACGTACTGGTTGCCGTTGACCGGCGGATAGATCTCGACTTCCAGGCTCATGTGCGGCTCCGTGCGGCGTGCCTTCCCGTGGCTGCCATCATCCGTCCTCGTTGCCCCGCAGCACCCGGCGTTGCATCGCATCCAGGTAGGCATCGGCTTCGGCGGTGGAAACGAATATCTCCTGCATCGGCACCGCCTGCACGATATCCAGGACCTTGCGGATCTGCGGCTGTGGATTGACCAGCAGGACCTTGCCGCCATGCTCGCCCAGGGCCTTGCGTGCCTTGAAGATGGAACGGATCCCGGCGCTGCTGATGTAGTCCAGTGCGGCCAGGTCCAGGACCAGCGATTGCAGCTGGCGGTGCAGCAGCGGCGCCAGCGCCACGTCCAGGTCCTCGTAGGAATGGGTATCCAGGCGCCCGCCCAGGCCCACGCGCTGGCTGCCGTTTGCCGGGGGCAGGATCTTGATCTGCAGGCTCATCGCGGATTCTCCGTGGCGGGGACGCGCAGGCTGACACGCAGCAGGTTGCAGTCGTCGATGCGCTCGTAGTGCATCGATTCGGCGATCTGGCGGATCAGGTACAGGCCCAGGCCGCCGATCGGACGGTCGAGGATATCGGCTTCCAGGTCGGGCGTCTGTGCCGACAACGGGTCGAATGGCGCGCCCTGGTCGCGGAAGCGCAGGGTCAGCAGGTCCCCGTCCATGCCGATGTCCACGGAAAGCTCGTGCTGGCCCACGTCCACGCCGTCGCCGCCGCCGTATTCGATGGCGTTGCTGGCCAGTTCCTCGACGATCAGCCGCACGTCACCGCGCACCCCGGCATCGATACCGTGCCGGGTCAGCACCGCTTCCAGCGAGGTGTTGAGGTCCTCGACGCGGGCGATTTCACCCGGGACGATCAGTCGTATCAGCATGCAAGTTCTCCTGCGTTCCGGTGACGGTACTGGTACTTGTGCCCGTGTCCGCGCTCGCCCCGATGGTCTGGTCCAGGCGGATCGCAAGCACGGTGATGTCGTCCGATTGTGGCGCGGTTCCGGCAAAACGGTGCACATCGGCGATCAGTTGCAGGCAGTTCTCCCGCGCCTCGTCGCCGCTGCGCACCGCCGCCAGCAGGCGCTCGCCGTAGGCTTCGTTGTCGGGGTTGAAGGCTTCGGTCACGCCATCGGTATAGGCCATCAGGCTGGCGCCGGGTTCCAGCACGCCGTGCCACAGCGGGAACCTTTCCGAGACCTCGAAGCCCAGCGGCGGCCCGGCGGCGATCGCCAGCATTTCCACCCGGCCGTCGGCATGCAGCAGCAACGGCGCATCGTGGCCGGCGCTGGCCAGGGTGCAGCGTCCGCTGCGCACGTCGATGTGCCCGCACAGCACGGTGGCGAACATGCAGGTGTCGTTGCCTTCGACCAGACGGCGCGAGGCTTCCGCCAGCACCTGGTCGGGCGCGGCGGCCGCATGCGCGGCCACTTCCATCACCGTCACCGCCCGGGCCATGAACAACGCCGCCGGCACGCCCTTGTCGGAGACATCGCCGATCGCGAACCACAGTTCGCCGTCGCCGCCACCGCTATCGCTACGCTCGATGAAACTGTAGAAATCGCCGCCCACTTCCTTGGCCGCTTCCAGCACCGCATGCGCCTGCAACCGCGACCGGCCGCGTTCGATCAGCCGCGGCGGCGACAGCATCGCGTGCTGGATGTCGCGGGCGATGGACAGTTCGCTCTGCAGTTTCTGCCGCGCCGCGCCCATCGCGCCGATTTCCACCAGCTGCTGCTGGATCGAGAGGCGCGCATGTTCCAGGGTGCGGGCCATGCGCCCGACCTCGTCGCCGCGACCGGTGTGCGGCACCGGCCAGTCGTACTGGCCGCGGGCCAGTCGTGAAGTCGATTCGGCCAGGTGCTCGACCGGGCGGCTGATGCGCTTGGCCAGGCGCCGCACCACCAGGGTCGACAGCAGCGCCAGCAGGGTGCCGGCCGCGAGCAGCACGAACAGCGCCTGGTTCAGGCGGGCGACGACCAGGTTGTTGGATTGCGCCACCAGCAGCGACCAGCCGCTGCTGCCCACCGGTTCGACCACGGTGTAGCGCTTCTCGCCCATGCGCGCATCGACATGGGTGAATTGCCCGGCCTGGCGCAGGCGCACGGCATTGGCCACCGGCGCCAGGTCGCTGCGGCCATGGCGGCGGATGTAGCCGTCCAGGGTTTCATGCAGGGCCACGCCGGCCTCGGGATTGGCCGCCAGCAGGCCGGCCGGAGCCACCAGCGACACGCGCCAGCCGGGCAGGTTGGCGAGGGTCTCGAAGCTGTCGGTCAGCTGCGCCAGCGGCAGGTCCAGGCTGACCATGCCGCGGGTAGTCGCGCCGCGGCCGGCGGGCCGCAGCGGCAGGTTGTAGGTGACCATCCACACGGTGCCGGCGGTCTGGTTGACGTACGGCTCGGACCACCAGCCCTGCGGCGAGGCCAGGGTGCGCTGGTACCAGGCCTGCGCCCGGTAGTCGTAGCCGTCGGCGATGAAGTCGCGATCCTTGCCGTTGGTGGCGATGTAGCGGGCGAAGGCGGGTCGGCGACTGGCATGCGGCTCCAGCACCAGCAGTCCGCCGTTGACCCCGGGCGTGGCCTTGGCCATCGCCCGCAGGGTGGTGGTCAATTCCTCGGGATCCAGGTCGGCGTTGGCCACCAGGTCGGACAGGCCGCTGGTGGTGATCATCACCGTGCGCATGCGCGTGTCCAGGCGCTGCGCGGCTTCCTGCGCGCTGGCGCGGGTGTTGCGGTGGGCGTCGTTGATGATCTCCCTGCGCCCGAACCAGGCGATGGCCAGGACCACGGCCAGCAGCAGCAGCAGGTTCAACGTACCCGACCACAGGGCGATGCTCGTGCGCAGGCTGCCACGCCATTGCACGGCGTTGGCAGGCACCGGGGCGCTGCGTTGATCTGGTCCCGTTCCGGGCATGCCGGTTTCTCGTGAATCCCGCGCCCCGATCATAGGCCGCAAACCCCGCGGGTGGTGCACGCGGGCCGCAAATCGCCGACTGCCGTTGTCGCCGGGACAATCCACCGCGGGCGTGTAAGCCCCGCCTGCGGAACGCTCCATACGCCTGCGTAGCGCATCGCCGTTACAGGCGCTGCGCTACACTCCATGGCTCATAAAAACGACAACGACCGCGCGCTGGCGTGGTGCAACGGGAGTGGCGATGAACTGGTTGAACGAGATGTTGCAGGGCGATCCGGATCCGGCCGAAACCCGCGAGTGGATCGAATCCATCAAGGCCGTGATCGACGCCGAAGGCCCGCTGCGGGCGCACCAGTTGCTGGAAGGCATGGTCGAGCTGACCCGCCGCTCCGGCGCCTTCCTGCCGTTCTCGCCAACCACCGAATACGTCAACACGATCGCCCCGGCGCTGGAAGCCAAATCCCCCGGCGACGCCGCCATCGAATGGCGCCTGCGTTCGATCATCCGCTGGAACGCGCTGGCCACCGTGGTCCGCAGCAACCGCAAGCCCGGCGACCTCGGCGGGCACATCGCCAGCTTCGCTTCCGGCGCCACCCTCTATGACGTGGGCTTCAACCATTTCTGGCGCGCGCCGTCGGACAACCACCCCGGCGACCTGCTCTTCATCCAGGGCCACAGCTCGCCCGGCATCTATGCGCGTTCGTTCCTCGAAGGGCGCATCACCGAAGCCCAGCTCGACAGCTTCCGCATGGAAGTCGACGGCCATGGCATTTCCTCGTATCCGCATCCGTGGCTGATGCCGGACTACTGGCAGACCCCCACCGTGTCGATGGGCCTGGGCCCGCTGGCGGCGATCTACCAGGCGCAATTCATGAAGTACCTGGAAAACCGCGGCCTGATCGAGAAGTCCGACCGCAAGGTCTGGTGCTTCATCGGCGATGGCGAATCCGACGAGCCGGAAACCCTGGGCGCGATCTCGCTGGCCGGGCGCGAGGGCCTGGACAACCTGATCTTCGTGGTCAACTGCAACCTGCAGCGCCTGGACGG
>JBDTPP010000016.1:0-33672 GCA_039932615.1 Pseudoxanthomonas sp. | reverse complement strand
CACTCACCGGCCTGCCACTCACCGGGTTTCCACCCGAGGATTTGCCAGCCGGTTGGCCTGCGCGCTTCGAGTCCGGTCGGCGCTCGGTCCTGCGCTCAGGTTTCCGATCTGGCTTGCGCTCAGGCGGGGGGGCGGGCTTGAAGCCAAGCCCCAGGAGTTGATCGCGTAGTGAGTCGGTCATGATCGTGTGCGGAAGTGGATGCGCTGGCCCGATTCGTAGCAATCAGACAATGGCAGGGTATCAATAATGCGGCGGTGGCGGCTCGTCCGCGGCATCGGCATAAAGCTCGGTACGGACCTTGCGCAGGTCGGACATCATGCTGCGCATCAGTTCGGAAGTTCGGCTGCTCTCGGCGCGGGCGTCGGCCAGCGCCTCACTCAACTCGCCCAATGCGTGTTCCTGGAACGCCAGGCGTGTCTCCAGTTCGATCAGTCGCTGTTCCAGCGCCTGGTCCAGTGGATTGGAATCATTGTGCATGCAGCGACCTCCCGCGGCCGATACCGTAATACGCCAGGCCTGCACCTTCGATTTCAACCGGATCATAAAGATTTCGGCCGTCGAACACGACCGCATCGGCCAATGCCGCCTTGAGTTGGATGAAATCGGGGCTGCGGAACTGCTTCCATTCGGTCACTACCACCAGCGCATCCGCGCCTTCCAGTGCTTGCGACGCCGAGTCGCAAAGCAGCAGGTCGTCGCGCTCACCGAAGATGCGACTCGCTTCATGCGTAGCTTCGGGATCGTAAGCACGCACCTTGGCACCGGCGTTCCACAACTGCGCCAGCAGGGTCCGGCTCGAGGCAGCGCGCATGTCGTCGGTGTTGGGTTTGAAAGACAGTCCCCAGACTGCAATGGTCTTGCCGCGCACGCCTTCATCCTCACCGCGGCCGGGACCGTAGTGGCGCTGGATCAATTCAAACAGATGGCCCTTCTGCGACTCGTTGACCGCTTCGACCGCATTGAGCAGACGCGCATCGTAGTCGTGTTGTTGCGCGGTGTAGGCCAGGGCCTGCACGTCCTTGGGGAAACAGGAGCCGCCATAGCCGGCCCCCGGATAGATGAAGTGCCAACCGATCCGCGGATCGGAACCGATGCCGTGGCGAACGTGTTCGATGTCGGCGCCGACGCGCTCGGCGATGTTGGCGATCTCGTTCATGAAGCTGATCTTGGTCGCCAGCATCGCATTGGCCGCGTATTTCGTCAGCTCGGCCGAGCGCACGTCCATCACCACCATGCGGTCGTGGTTGCGATTGAACGGCGCGTACAGGCGTTTCATTCGCTCAATCGCGGGGATGCTGTCGGCGCCTATCACGATGCGATCGGGACGCATGCAATCGTTGACCGCATCACCTTCCTTGAGGAATTCAGGGTTGGAGACCACATCGAACGGAAATTCCAGCCCACGGGCCTTTAGTTCGGTGGCGATCGCGGCCCTGACCTTGTCAGCGGTACCCACCGGCACCGTCGATTTGTCCACGACCAGTGTGGGCGCGGTGATGTGGCGCCCGATGGTCCTGGCCACTGTCAGCACGTATTGCAGGTCTGCGCTGCCGTCTTCGTCGGGTGGCGTGCCCACGGCGATGATCACCACTTCCCCGTGGATGATCGCCTGTGCGGCATCGGTGGTGAATTCAAGGCGGCCCGAAGCATGGTTGTGCATGACCATCGGTTCGAGGCCCGGCTCGTAGATCGGGATTACGCCCTGCCTGAGTCCCTCGACCTTCGCCGCATCGATGTCCACACAGACCACGTGATGGCCCACTTCAGCCAGGCATGTGCCTGTGACCAGACCGACATAGCCGGTCCCGAAAATCGCTACGCGCATTTTTTGCTTCCCACAAGGCCTGAAAGAATTACTGCAGGATCCCCATCAGCTCCACGTCAAACGTGAGCGTGGCATCGGGGCCGATGCCCTGGGTGCCCGCCGGGCCATAGGCCAGGCTGGACGGAATCCAGAAGCGATACTTGGCCCCTACCGGCATCAGCGAGACACCTTCGGCCCAGCCCGGGATTACCTGGTTAAGACCAAACTCGGCCGGCTCGCCGCGCTGGTAGGAACTGTCGAACACCGTGCCGTCGAGCAGCTTGCCTTCATAGTTCACGCGGACCCGGCTGGCCGGCGTGGGATGTACCCCATTGCCCTGGCGCAACACCATGTACTGCAAGCCCGACGGCGTGGTGATGACACCCTTCTGCGACTTGTTGCTGGTAAGGAACGCGGCTCCCTCGGCACGGTTCTTCCCGGCCGCGGCGCCCTGCTTCTTGGTCATGTAGGCCTGCATGGTAGCCATCGCATCCTGCTGGCTCAGCAACAGCGGCCCCTTGGCGAACGAAGTACGCAAGGCCTGCATGAAAACAGCCAGGTCGATCTCATCCTTCAATGGCGCCAGCGAGGGCCCCACCGCACGATCACCAAGCATCAACCCGACCTTGTCCTTGGCCACGGCTGGCGGCTGCGAACCCGGCGGCATGCCTGGCGCCGCCTGGCCCTGTTTGGCGGCGATGCTCATCCGCAACGCCTGGTCGGTAGCCTTGGCTTCTGCTTCGGACTGCAGCGGCTTGCCGCCGTCGAACGCATTCTTCACTGCACGCTCGAACACGTTCAGGTCAACGAACTCGGCTACCGGCTCGAACGACTTGCCCACGTCCATGCCTATCGCGTAGCTGACTTTTTCCTTCTCCGTCGTCAACACCGTCCTGTCTCCCTTCTGCGGCGCCTGCGCCATCAGATTGCCCGCCATCATCGCCAGGGTCGCCGCCATCAATGCGGCTACGCCGCGTATCGTCCGCTTCATCACCAAATTCCTCGGATAAGAAAAAATAGCGCCGGCAAGGCGGCGCAACCGCCGTATTGTCGCATGCACGGCGCGGGTGAGGCCCGCAATCATCGGCGCGAGCGTGTCGCCTTCAGTTGATGTTTGATCGCCGCTGCCAGCCGGTAATGTCGGGCTCAAGTGCACTTCGATCCAGGCAAGGTCCGGCTCGAGCGGCATGGTATTGGCACCAGCGACCGGGCTTGTCCGAACGCTGAAATCCTGTCCCTTCGCACCGTGAAACACCGCTCGATAGGTCAGCCACTGAGTTGACCCGCCGGTTCGATGTTGAAACGAGTACCGCGGCACGCCGGGATCTTGGGTCGGTTTCGTGCCCCGCAGCATTGCCAGCCGTGAGGACACTTGCAGGCAGTATTGGCCCAGCGCAACACCAGGCACTTTGGTTTCCTTCAGCCAAACGCCGGGAATTCAGTCCCGGATTGTGCGGCCTCACCCTGCAAATCTTCGACGCAGCCTATTTTTTCAAGCAGCCTGATTTTCATAAATATCATTTAATTCAATAATTTGGCTACTCACTGCTATCACTGTAGGAAATCACCTACGCCTATGCCATCAGTTGGGTAACAAAGCTGACTTGCCCCCTTGACGGCTTCTGCTTTGGTGTTATAGTTCAATACAACACCACCTACCCAGCGCAGCGGGGAATCCCATGAACCACAAACTGTTCACCACAATGTCAGGCCTTTCCATCAGCAGTGCCTTGCTGGTTGTGGGCTTGCTGGCGTTCGGCGGTCAGGCAACGCGCCTGCCCCGCGTCATCGATGACGGCCTGCTGGTCGACGCCATCGAAACCGGTGCCCTCCAAGCCACTGAGGAAGTAGTTGTGCCAAGGGAGCGAAAGCAGCGCCGCAACCGCACCCCCCTGTCCATGCCCTATTTTTCCTTCGCCCAATCACTGCGTCCCGGGAGCTGAACCATGATGACCCTGACCGCGATCCAGTGGAGCGATGGCGCTCCCATCTACCGCCAGCTGAAGGATCGCGTGATCGCGATGATGCTGGACGGCGTCCTCAAGCCGGGCGATGCGCTGCCCTCGGTCCGCCAGGTGGCGGCCGAGTACCAGCTGAACCCGATCACCGTCTCCCGCGCCTACCAGGAACTGGCCGACGAGGCTCTAGTTGAAAAACGCCGGGGGCTGGGGATGTTCGTCACCGAAGAAGCGGCGAAGAAATTGCTCACCAGCGAGCGCGAACGATTCCTGCACGACGAATGGCCGGCGGTCGCCGAGCGCATCAATCGTCTGGGCCTGTCCACCGAAGAACTGCTGCGCCAAGGGGGTGCAAAGTGAATGCTGTCGCAAGTAACGTCGCAAACAATACCGTCATCAGTGCGCGCAACCTGCGCAAGGCCTATCGCAGCAAACTGGCCCTCAACGACACCAGCTTCGAGATCGAAGCCGGCAGGATCATTGGCCTGATAGGACCCAACGGCGCCGGCAAGACCACGGCGCTGAAGGCGATCCTGGGACTGATTCCGTTCGACGGCGACTTGAAGGTGCTGGGCATGGACCCGCGCAAGCAGCGCGACGAGTTGATGAACGACGTCTGCTTCATCGCCGACGTGGCGGTCCTGCCGCGCTGGATAAAGGTCAAGGAGGCCATCGATTTCGTAGACGGCATCCATCCCCGCTTCGACCGGGCCAAGTGCGAGCGTTTCATCGCCAACACCCAGCTCAATGCCAACCTGCGTGTGCGGGAAATGTCCAAGGGCATGATCGTGCAGCTGCACCTGGCCCTGGTGATGGCCATCGATGCAAAGTTGCTGGTGCTGGACGAACCCACCCTGGGCCTGGACATCCTCTACCGCAAGCAGTTCTACCAGCGCCTGCTGGAGGATTATTTCGACGAACAGAAAACCATCATCATCACCACCCACCAGGTCGAGGAAATCGAGAACATCCTCACCGACGTGATGTTCATCCGCGACGGCAAGATTGTGCTGACCGCGGCCATGGACGAAGTGGCCGAGCGCTACACCGAAGTGCTGGCGTCCGCCGACAACATCGACGCGGCCCGCTCGCTCAAGCCCATAGACGAACGCGCCCTGCCCTTCGGCAAGACCGTCATGCTTTTCGACGGCGTACCCAGGAGCCAGCTCGCGAACCTCGGCGAAACCCGCAATCCCGGCCTGGCCGACCTGTTCGTGGCCATCATGAAAGGAACCTACGCATGAACGCCATCGCCACCAGGAAACACCACACCAACACGTTCAAGTGGCTGCTTAAACGCGAATTCTGGGAAAACCGCGGCGGTTTCCTGTGGGCGCCGCTGATCACCGGGGCCATCGTCAGCTTGCTGACCGCGATCATGGCAGTCATCGGCCTGGTACAGGTCAAACGCCACGGCGAGGGAATGCAGTTCAATATCGGCGGCGACATGGCTGAGCATGCGCGCCAGATCGGCGGCATCGGCGACACCGCCCTGCTGGTCGGCATCAGCCTGACCACGCTGGTACTGGCGTTCGTGGTTTTCTTCTACGCGCTTGGCTGCCTGTACGACGATCGCCGCGACCGCAGCATCCTGTTCTGGAAGTCGCTGCCCGCCTCTGACCTGCAGATCGTGCTGTCGAAGGCGACCTGGGCGTTGTTGCTGGCGCCGATCGTGTCCATCGTCGCAGGCGTGCTGATCGGCCTGGTGCTCTGGATCATCGCCGGCGCAACTCTGGCCGCTGCCGGCGTGCCGAGCGCATCGGCTGTCTTCACCCACGCCCATCCCTTCAAGGTGATCGGCAACCAGCTGACCATGATTCCGGCCTATCTGCTCTGGGCCCTGCCCGCGGTTGGCTGGCTGATGCTGTGTTCGGCCTGGGCGCGCAGCAAGCCGTTCCTGTGGGCAGTGCTGCTACCGGTACTGGCCTGCGTGATGGTGAGCATGGCCGGCGTCCTGCCCGGCGTGGGCATCGACTACGGCAAGGTCTGGTACACGCTGGTCTATCGTGGTCTTCTGAGCGTAGTTCCCGGTGCCTGGCTGCCGGCCAGCAGCGCCTTCGAGGCGAATATGCAGAATGCCGGAAACGGCAACATCCAGGGGCCGGCCGACCTGATGCACCTGATGAATGTCAGCAGCCTGGACGTGCTGGGATCACCCGACCTGTGGATCGGCGCAGTTATCGGCGCGGCCTTCATTGCGATCTCGATCTACTTGCGTCGCTGGCGCGAACTTGCCGACTGATCGCCTCTTCAAGTCGCTCTTCACATCCAACAGAGCTCGCCGCATGAACGCAAGCAGGTCCCTTGTCATCGCACTCCTCGCCACGCTGCCGCTGGTTGCGCAAGCCACCAGCTCCGCACCGTCCGAAACCCGTACGGAGATAAAGCGCGAAATGGCCGATGCCCGTCAGGAAGTCCGTGTCGAAATGGCCAAGGCCCGCGCCGAACTGGACAGCGAGAACCTGTCCCTCGACAAAGGCCTGCATTTCGGCAAGAACGGGAAAAGGGAATCCGCCAATGGCAAGTCACTGCCCGCGGCGCAGATCAGCCCGAAGGGCGACTTCCTGGTCGATGGCAAGGCGGTAACCCTCAGTGCACTGCAACGCCAGCAACTGCTCGACTATCGCGAACAAGTCATCGAACTGGCGAAGGCCGGCATCAATGGCGGCGAGCAGGCCGCCATGGCAGCGCTCGACGCCACCGATGTTTCATTGTTCAGGCTGATTGCCGGCGGCATCAGCGGCAGCCTGGAGCGGCGCGTGCAAGCATCAGTGAAACAACGTATCCAGCCCGTCCTCCAGCAGATCTGCCGAGGTCTGCCGCAGTTGCTGGAATCTCAACAGCAATTGACCGCCAGCCTGCCCCAATTCCAGCCCTACGCCACCCTCGAAGCTGACGACATCGCGGACTGCGAACGTGAGGTCCGCAGCGAGTTCGCCACGCGCTGAGCCTGCACCCCGCCGGGCCGGACCCGTTTCAGTGCGGCACTTGTTCCAGCCCCATGCCATCGGTACCAACGGAGCACCCCATGCGCAAATCGCTTTTCCCCTTGCTGTTCCTGCTGCCCGTCGCAGCCTTTGCCGCGTCGCCGGAATGCAAGCATTCGCAACCGCGCGACCTGCAACTCGACCTGGCCGGTGTCAAGGCCGTGGTCTTCGACATGGAAAATCACGACCTGACCATCCTTGCCAGCGCCAATGCCAAGGCCGAGCTGAAGGGACAGGCATGCGCTTCCGATGCCAAGCTGCTTGAGCAGTTGAAGCTGACCCAGCGCAAATCCGGTGACAAGCTCTATGTAAGCCTGCACCGGGAAGCCATGTCCGGCGGCATCTTCTTCGGCAACAATTATGCCTACCTGAAAATCGCCGGAACCCTGCCCGACAACGTCGCCGTGCAGCTGAAAGTAGGCTCCGGTGACGCCAGCGTCAGCGGTGCCGCCATCGTCAGCGCGGACGTGGGTTCGGGCGACGTGAAAGCCAGCGACACGCGCGGCCTCGTCGCAGCCAAGGTCGGCTCCGGTGACATCGAGGTCGATGGCGCTGGTTCGCTGCAGGTGATCTCGGTGGGTTCCGGTGACATGGTCGCCAAGCGAATCCGCGGAGCCGTGAAGGTCGGGAACATAGGTTCCGGGGATTTCAGCCTGGACGGTGCAACCAGCGATGTGGAAATAGGCTCGATCGGTTCCGGTGATGCCGAAATCAGCGATGTCTCCGGCAACCTGACCGTGGACTCCCTCGGTTCCGGAGATATTGATGCCTCCGGCATCCGCGGGAATTTCAAGTTGCGCTCGAAAGGCAGCGGCTCGGTCCGGCACAAAGGTATCGGCGGACAGGCAAGCGTACCCAGCGACGATTGACTCTCAAACTCTCGAGGCTTCGATGAAGACCATCCACTCACCCATACTCGCGCTATTAATGGTTGCCTTGCTGTGCAGCTGCAATCCCGGCACCAGCGTCTCCACCGGTGGCGGCAAGATCAGCGCCAACGGCAGGAGTGTCACCCTGCGCGTGGACGGGCTGCCCAATGCAGAAATCACGGCCACCGGTGACTTGAGCATCGGCGGCAAGGCTGTGGCGGTGAACGCATCGCAACGGGCGTTGCTGCAGACTTATCACCGCGAGATGAATGCAATGACCGCCGACGGCATCGCCATCGGCAAGCAAGGTGCTTCGCTGGCCGGCAAGGCCGTCACCGAGGCGATCAAGGGCGCGATCAACGGCAACACCGACGACGTCGAAAGCAAGGTCGAAGCGGAAACGAAGAAGATCGAACAGCAGGCCATGCAGCTGTGCAAGCGCCTGGTCACGGTCAAGGCGTCCCAGGATGCATTGGCCGTCTCGCTTCCTGAATTCAAACCTTATGCGACCCTGGACAGGACCGACGTGGAGGACTGCGGGTCGAGCCAGAACAACAGCTACAGCGCCGGCAAGGAAGTCGGCCGCTCGGTGGGCAAGGCAATCAAGGGCGGCAAGGACGGATCCGCAGACATGGGCGCGGCGCAACGCGCTGATACGGCCGCTGCCGCAGAAGTACAGGCTGCTGCGGCCGATCAAGAAAATACCCATTAGAAGCGGGGTTTTCCGTTCACGGATAATCGTGAAAGATTGCCATGACCGCATGAGCGCCCATGGGCGCGAGTCCCTGTTTTGCAGGTTGCGTCACGAAGAGCTCGCGCCCTTGGAGCGCTCGTACCAGAAAAGCCGCACTTTTAACCGCCACCGCCGCCCGATTTGCCATGGATGCCACCCTTGGCCAGCACTGCAGGATCCAGTAGCGATTTCAACGTTTTTTCGGGCAGGCCGGTCAATTCACGCGCCACCTCCAGCACCGGCCGGTTCTGCTTGTACGCCTGTTTGGCGATGGCAGCGCCCTTTTCGTAGCCGATCACCGGATTCAAGGCCGTCACCAGAATTGGATTGCGGCCCAGAGCCTCGCGGATATGGGCTTCACGCACCTTCAGGCCGGCGATCGAGGAATCCGCGAGCAGCCGCGAAACATTGCCCAGCAGGTTGATCGAATCCAGCAGGTTGACCGCGATCAACGGCAACGCGACGTTCAACTGGAAATTGCCGGTCTGCCCGGCCATGGTAATCGCGGCGTGGTGGCCGATGACTTGCGCACAGACCATCACCGTGGCCTCGGGAATCACCGGATTGACCTTGCCCGGCATGATCGAACTGCCGGGTTGCAGCGCAGGCAATTCGATCTCGCCAATGCCTGCCAATGGCCCCGAATTCATCCAGCGCAGGTCGTTGGCGATCTTGATCAAGGCGACCGCAAGCGCATTGAGTTGGCCGGACAACTCCACCGCGTCGTCCTGCGCGGCCAGGCCTTCGAACTTGTTGGCCGCCGATTCGAACCGGGTCCCCGCCAGCAGTGACAGCGAGCGCGCCGCCTTGTCCCCGAAGCGAGGGTCGGCGTTGATGCCGGTGCCAATCGCGGTTCCGCCCAGCGGCAGCCTGCGCAGGCGCTTGAGACTGTCCTGGATCCGGTCTTCGGCCGACTGCAGTTGCGCCGACCAGGCCGAGAATTCCTGCTGGAAAGTCAGCGGCATCGCGTCCATCAGGTGGGTGCGACCCGTCTTGACCACTTTCGCCAGCGAACGACCGCGCCGGTCGATGGTCTGGCGCAGGTGTTTCAACGCCGGCAACAGGTTTTCCACCACCGCCAGTTGCGCGGAAACGCGGATCGCGGTGGGAACCACGTCGTTGGAACTCTGGCCCAGGTTGACGTGATCATTGGGATGCACGGCAACTTTGCTGCCAGAGGCGGACTTGCCGGCCTGTGATGCCAATGTGGCAATGACCTCGTTGGCGTTCATGTTGGATGAGGTGCCGGAACCGGTCTGGTAGATGTCGATCGGGAAATGTTCGTCAAACTCGCCATCGGCGACACGCAGTGCCGCACCCCGAACCGCTTCCGCCACCCCTTTTGGCAGCAGCCCCAGGCCCGCGTTGACTTCGGCGGCGGCGGCCTTGATCAGGCCGAGTGCGCGTATGAAGCCGCGCGGCATGGGGCGCCCGGAGATCGGGAAGTTCTCGACAGCGCGCTGGGTCTGCGCACCCCACAGGGCGGCGGCGGGCACCTGCAGTTCGCCCATGCTGTCGTGCTCGGTGCGGAAAGAGTTGGTCATCTTAATCTCCGTGGTGGGTACACGGCTGGCGCGCGACGCTGAAGGCCACGGCAGCGGGCTGATACCTGCAGAATACGCCAACCGCTGTCGCTGAAGCTCTGGCGTTAAACTAGGCGGCCGCTGATCTGGTAGGAGCGGGCCCTGCCCGCGATGCTTCTCGCTTGTGTCTCGCAAGAGCTTCGCGGGCTGGGCCCGCTCCTACAAAAGCCTCCCTTTCCTCCGAGTTCCTTTGCAATGTCCGAAGCCGCCCTGCTCGCCCTGTCACCGCTCGATGGCCGCTATTCCGGCAAGGTCGATGCCCTGCGCCCGATCTTCTCCGAATACGGCCTGCTCAAGGCCCGGGTCAAGGTTGAAGTGGAATGGCTGCTGGCCCTGGCCGCCGAACCCGGCATTGTCGAGCTGGCGCCGTTTTCCGACGCAGCGATCACCCGACTGCGCACGCTGGCATCCACTTTCTCGACCGCCGATGCAGCGCGGGTCAAGGAAATAGAGCGCACCACCAACCACGACGTGAAAGCGGTCGAATACTTCATCAAGGAAAGGCTGACGGACGACACCGGCCACTCTCGTTCCGAGCTGGGCCCGGCGCTGGAGTTCGTGCATTTCGCCTGCACCAGCGAGGACATCAACAACCTCAGTTATGCGCTGATGCTGGAGCAGGGCCGCAGCGAGGTGCTGCTGCCGGCGCTGGACAGGGTGATCGAACAATTGCGCTCGCTGGCCCATGCCCAGGCGGCACAACCGATGCTGTCACGCACCCACGGCCAGACCGCCTCGCCGACGACGCTGGGCAAGGAAATCGCGAATGTCGTGGCCCGCCTGCAACGCCAGCGCCGGCAGATCGCCGCAGTCGAACTGACCGGCAAGGCCAATGGCGCGGTCGGCAACTACAACGCCCACGTCGTCGCCTACCCCGAAGTCGACTGGCCAGCGTTCGCGCAGCGCTTCGTCGAAGGCCTGGGCATCGTCTTCAATCCTTACACCACCCAGATCGAGCCGCACGACAACGTGGCCGAGATCGGCGACGCAACCCGGCGCGCCAACACCATCCTGGTGGATCTTTCCCGTGATATCTGGGGATATATATCGCTCGGGTATTTCAAGCAGACTTTGAAGGAAGGCGAAGTCGGCTCCAGCACCATGCCGCACAAGGTCAACCCGATCGACTTCGAAAACGCGGAAGGCAACTTCGGCGTGGCCAATGCGTTGTTCGAACATTTCAGCGCCAAACTGCCGATCAGCCGCTGGCAGCGCGACCTCACCGACTCCACCGTGCTTCGCGCGCTCGGTACCGCCTTCGGCCATACCCTGGTCGCGCTGGACTCACTGGCCAAGGGCCTGGGCAAGCTGACCGTGGCCCCGGAACGACTCGACGCCGATCTGGACGCAGCCTGGGAAGTGCTGGCCGAGGCCGTGCAGACGGTGATGCGCCGCCATGGCCTGCCGAACCCCTACGAACAACTGAAAGCGCTGACCCGTGGCCAGGGCATCACCGGGACCTCGATGCGCGCCTTCGTGGAATCTCTCGACCTGCCTGTTGACGCCAAGCAAGGTCTACGCGATTTGACACCTGCAACTTACATTGGCCTCGCCGAAAAGCTCGCGAGGGAAATCTGACCTATGCGCATTGCATTCGCCCTTGCTGCGCTGCTCACTTTGTCCGCCTGCGCAGATTCCTCACCGCGACCTGCAGTCGAAACCGCGCTGCCAGCTATTGCACCGGCCACCGTTCCGGAATGCCCCGCCGATGCCGGCGTGATGGACGGCTGGAACGACCGTGCGCCGCCACGCAAGATTTTCGGAAATGTGTATTACGTCGGAACCTGCGGCATCACGGCATTGCTAGTAACTTCGTCGCAAGGCCACATGCTGCTCGACGGTGCCACCGAACCAGCCGGCCCGGCGATTGCCGCGAACATCGAAGCGCTGGGCTTCAAGCTCGCGGACATAAAATTCATCCTCAACTCGCACGAGCATTCCGACCATGCTGGCGGCCTTGCTTATCTGCAGCGGGTCACCGGCGCGAGGGTTCTGGCGCGTGAACCGTCCGCCGCGACGCTGGAACGCGGAGCGAGCAATCGCGACGATCCTCAGTTCGGTGTGTTGGAAAAATTCTCGCCGGTGGCAAACGTGCACCTGCTGCCCGATGACCAGACTGTCCGCATCGGCGATCTTGCGCTAACCGCGTACGCCACCCCAGGCCACGCACCAGGCAGCACCAGTTGGACGTGGGTTTCCTGCGAGAGTTCGCTTTGCCTGCACATGGCTTATGCGGACAGCTTGAGCGCGGCTTCCGACAAGACCTACCGTTTTTCCGATCACGCGGACTACCTCACCGCGTTCCACCGCAGCATCGACACGGTTGCGCCATTGCCCTGCGACATCCTTATTTCGCCGCATCCCTTTGTCTCAAACCTGTTCGCTCGCCTCGACGGCAAGGCGCCCTTGATGGATTCCGACGCATGCAAGCGCTATGCCGACGGCGCGCGCACCAGCCTCGAACGACGCCTGCAAGACGAAAAGACCCACAGCGCCCTATGATCGAAGTCCACGCCACCACGAAGCATTTGCTTGGCATGCCGCCGGCGAAGTTCCTGCGCGACTACTGGCAGAAGAAACCCCTGCTGATCCGCAATGCTATCCCCGGTTTCATCTCCCCCATAGAAGCCGAAGACCTGGCCGGCCTGGCCTGCGAGGAAATGGCCCTGTCGCGGATCGTATCCCACGACCGGGCGCGCGATGCTTGGACGCTGCGCAGCGGACCGTTCGCCGAGGAGGAATTCCCCGGCATGCCCGACCACGACTGGACCCTGCTGGTGCAGGACGTGGACAAATGGGATGTGGACGTGCGCGGAGTCCTGCGCCATTTCGACTTCCTCCCACGCTGGCGCATCGATGACGTGATGGTCAGCTTCGCCGCCACCGGCGGCTCGGTCGGCGCGCACGTGGACCAGTACGACGTGTTCCTCTTGCAGGCCAAGGGGCAGCGGCGCTGGCAGGTAGACGCAAGTCTGACCTTGAACGGCGTGGCCCCGCCGCTGGCGTTCCGCGACGACGTGGAGTTGAAGCTGCTGCGCGAATTCACCCCGACCCACGACTGGGTCCTGCAACCGGGCGACATGCTCTACCTGCCGCCGGGTCTTCCGCACCACGGCGTCGCCGTGGATCCGTGCCTGACCTTCTCGATCGGCATGCGCGCACCCTCTTCCGCGGAACTGGTGGGCGACTACCTGGACAACCTGATCGCCGACGCCGACGAGTCGATGCGCTATCACGACCCGGACCTGACCCCGCCGAAAGATCCGAACGAAATCGATGCCTCGGCCATGGTCCGCGCGGTCGAGGCATTGAATGCGCTCCGCCTCAACGACCCGGACAAGCTGGGCGACTGGTTCGGCCGCTTCATCACCACTTATCGCGCAGGCGGCGAAGTAGCTGCCGGGGATGATCCACGCTCGCGCATCGAGATCGAATGGGACCTGGAGCACGGCGCGGTGTTGCAGCGACACCCGTTTGCGCGGCTCGCCTGGCGCAGGAGCGGACGCGGCGCCACGCTGTTCTGCAGTGGCTTGGAATTCGCGCTGCCGATCAGGGACGCGCAGCGTCTGGCGGCCGCTGAAACACTGGATGGCATTGGCTACGCCGGACTTTCGGAATCAGGCCGCGACGTGGCCATGGACCTGTATGCGCAGGGACACTATCAATTACGGGTGGACGAGGACAACTGATGGACGCGCGCTCCTTCCATGTTGAGTCCATCGAGTACGCGACGGGCCTGGCCGAGTTACGTGCAATACGCGAAACCGTTTTCGTGCACGAACAGAACGTTCCCGTCGAGGAAGAGTGGGACGCGCTGGATCCCGTTTGCCTGCACGTGATTGCGCGCGACGCGGCCGGCAAGCCCATCGGCACCGGCAGGCTCACCCCCGAACACAAGATCGGGCGCATGGCAGTGCTGGCAGACTGGCGCGGCCAGGGCGTCGGCGACGCCATGCTGGCGGCGCTAACGGCCGAAGCCCACAAGCTGGCATGGCCTGCCGTTTCCCTGAACGCCCAGGTATCGGCTGAAGGTTTCTACGCGCGACAGGGTTTCATTCCCCACGGCCCGCGTTTTTACGAAGCGGGCATCGAACACCAGGCCATGCGAAGGGACTTGAAAGGCGCAACAGCGGTGGAAAATTCAGCGGGTGGCGTCGCTGCCTTGCTGGGCGTCGTGACCCACGCGCGGCGTTCCCTTCGGATCTACAGCCGGGAACTCGACCCGGGATTGCTCGACCATGCCAGCGTGCTCGACGCGCTGCGCCGGTTCGCGACCCGCATGCGTGGCGGCGAGGTCCAGGTGCTGCTGCAGGATGCCGCGGTGCCACAACGCGCGCTTGCGCCGCTGCTGACCCTGGCCCAGCGCCTGCCCAGCGTGTTTGCATTCCGCGAAGTCCGCGAACCGGTCGACCGCGGTTATGCCTCTGCCTTCATGGTCAACGACAACGGTGGCTATTACTTCCGCAGCCTCGGCAACCGCTTCGATGGCGAGAGTTCGATTGACGACGGCAGTCGTGCCCGGCAATTGGCCGAGGCTTTCAAGCCAGTATGGGAGCGCGCCCGCGTCGTTACCGAATATCGCGCACTGGGCGCTTGATCAGCGCCGAGTCAAAGCCGAGGTCGCCAACAGGATGTGGAAGGTAAAGCCTTCGCCGCTTGCACCGGCAAGATCGATGAGCTCAGGACCGCCACCCTGGCTGTCAATGGCCCGCAAACCCTCTGAAACGCAGCGCCGGCTGCCTGCCTGGCCGGCGATGGTCACCCGTCCGCCGTCGTAGCTGACATCCGTGATACGACAGCCAGGCGGAAACAACGCGCCAATGCGTTCCTGGATGATGGAAGGATCGGCAAAGCCCGCCGCCGCCAGGGCCGGATAGAGCTTGAGCATGGGTGCTGCGGGGTCCGAAGGAGCAGATTCCATGGTCGAAGAGGCTCCCGCCTCGGCCATGTTGGCGGGCGGACGCCGCGCCAGCGGCGAGTCGGTGAGGACGAATCTGGCGCCCGGCAGGTCACGAGGGCTGCTGAAGGTGCGGGTACGCTGCACCGCTTGCGGCCCACCGGCGGCGGAGCCACCACCCAGATCGGTGATCCTGCCGAGCAGGATATCCACTGCTGTCGTGGTCTGGGCGGTGACGCTCACCTGCACCTTGCCATCGGTCACCTCGACTTTTTCAATCGTGGTGCCCTCCGACGCGAGCGCCTCGATTCGGGCACGTATTTCCGCTGCAGTCAGATAATGGAGCGTGTCGGACTGGATCTGCGCGGTGACCTCGGCCTCGATCTCTTCGATCGGGCGTTCAAACCCGTTGGCGGAAAGCGCACTTGCCTGCCAAGGTTGCTGGCTCTCATCTCGCGGCCAGCGCAGGGTCCCGGTGTAGGTGCTGGTGGGGACTCCCAGGTACTTGCAACCATCGCCGCACCAGACACTGATCTCGAACATGTTCAGTTCGCGGGATTGACCCAGAATCGAGCGATCCTCGCCGAGGGTCAGCCGGATCGGTCCGCCATGTACCCGCGGCAGTTCAAGCCAGCCGCCACTGCAAGCTACGTCCTTGCCCACTTCCAGTTCGCGCTCTATCTCGACCAGCGGCCCGAGTGACCCGACGCGTTTTGCATGGGTCGCTTCACCGGAGCGGGCAATGTCAGCCGCACGTTCCGGATCGCGCAGCAGGTGATACCACTCACGATATCGGGGTTTCTCGAATTCACGGATGATCTGCAGCTCCTTCAACACCTGCGCATCATCGACCAGGAAGCGCAGCTGGAACCTGCCGGGCGCAGTGCGCTTGACCAGCAAGCCACGGATTTCGGATGCCGGCATCCAGGCCTGCTGGCCCACTTCCAATTTCTCCAGCAGCGAATCGCGGTAGGTCACTCCCTTGTCACCCGGAACGGAGAATGCATAGCTCCCTGCCAGGTCGGGGCAGCCATACCGATCAACATCCAGAGCGGTCTTGCCCGCCTGGTCAACCCCATTCACCGAGGTGCCGCAACCCGCCAGCATGAATGCCGACACCGCGCAAAACCAGATATCCCGCATTGAATGCCCCTGTTTGCCCCGCAGGACCTTAGCAGCCCGCGCACCTATGCGATAACTGTGGTGACAAGGGTTTGGCCCCCCTGCCCTTTCAGGTCACTGGCGCACTACTTCAGGCACTGTCCATGCCATCCCGCGGCAGGATAACGGCGAGTCCTGCGGAAACCCTTGGCTCTACTGCGCCTTTAGTCGAGTCAGGCGACCTTCTGCCGACATGAGGGTATAATTTCCGCGTATTCATCTCGCCCACACAGGTCCTGTCACCGGTACCTGTCGGAACTCCCGCAAGCCAGACATCGGCCCTAATCGACGAGCCAACTTACGCCATCGTGGACAACCTCCTGAAGCAGTTTGCGCAATCCTCGCAACTTGGCGGCGGCAACGCCTCCTTCATAGAAGACCTGTACGAGCAATACCTGGTCTCTCCCGATAGCGTCAGCCCAAAATGGAAGGTCTACTTCGACGGCTTCAAGGGCCGCGAAGCCGGCGACGTGCCGCATTCGGCGGTCATCGCCCAGATCACCGAGGCCGCCCGCCACGCTGCCAACAACGGTTATGGCAGCGCCCCGACAGTCTCCACCGGTACCGGCGATGAACGCGAACGTAATGTCGGGCGCCTTATCACCGCCTACCGCTCGCGCGGCCACCTGGGCGCCAATCTTGATCCGCTGGGACTGACCCCACCGATGAACCCGCCGGACCTGGGGTTGCCGTTCCACAACCTCTCCGACCGGGACCTGGATATTGAATTCAGCACCGGCGGCGTCGCCGGCCAGCCACGCATGAAACTGGGTGACCTGCTGGCCCGGCTCAAGGCGACTTATGCCGGCTCAGTCGGCACCGAATTCATGTACATCACCGACGTCGATCAGCGCCGCTGGCTGTACCAGCGCCTGGAAGCGGCTGGGGGCAATTACGGCCTGGATGCGGACGCCCAGCGCCGCACCCTGGAACGGGTGACCGCGGCCGAAGGCCTGGAGCGCTATCTGCATACGAAGTACGTCGGTCAGAAGCGTTTCTCGCTGGAAGGTGGCGACGCCCTGATTCCGCTGCTGGATGTCACCGTGCGCCGCGCCGGTGCCGACGGGGTCAAGGACATCGTGATGGGCATGGCCCACCGTGGCCGCCTCAACGTGCTGGTCAACACGATGGGCAAGTCGCCGCGAAAGCTGTTCGACGAGTTCGAGGGCAAGTTCGAGCACACTGGCGATGACCGCGCCCACACCGGCGACGTGAAATACCACATGGGTTTCAGCGCCGATATCGCCACGCCGGGCGAACCCGTGCACCTGGCGCTGGCCTTCAACCCATCGCATCTTGAGATCGTCGACCCGGTGGTCGCGGGAAGCGTGCGCTCGCGCCAGGAACGCCGCGGCGACACCGAGCGCAAGGCGGTCCTGCCGGTGATCATCCATGGCGATGCCGCATTCGCGGGCCAGGGCGTGGTCATGGAACTCCTGCAGATGTCGCAGGCGCGCGGTTTCGCCGTCGGCGGGACTCTGCACATCGTCATCAACAACCAGATCGGCTTCACCACCAGCGCCCGTGACGACGCTCGCTCGACCCTGTATTGCACCGACGTGGCCAAGATGGTCGGCGCACCGGTGCTGCACGTCAACGGTGACGATCCCGATGCAGTGGTGTTCTGCGCCAACCTGGCCTACGACTTCCGCCAGGCGTTCAAGAAAGACGTAGTCATCGACCTGGTCTGCTATCGCCGCTGGGGTCATAACGAAGCCGATGAGCCGGCAGCGACCCAGCCACTGATGTACCAGGTGATACGCGCCCACCAGACCACCCGCGCACTGTATGCCGCGCAGCTCGAAGCCAAGGGCGTGATCAAGCCCGGCGAGGCGCAGGCGCTGGTGGACAATTATCGCGACAAGCTTGATTCCGGCGAAGTCACCACCGAGCTGGCCACTCCCAAGCCCGACGAGCTGGCGATCGACTGGTCGAAGTACCTCTCCGGCAAGGTCACCGATCCGGTCGACACGCGAGTCAAGCGTAAATCGCTGGACTCGTTGGCGAGGATCATCAACACCATTCCCGCAGGCGTGACCCTGCATCCGCGCGTGGCCAAGATCTACGACGACCGCGTGAAGATGACCCAGGGCGAGTTGCCAGGCGACTGGGGCTTCGCCGAGAACCTGGCCTATGCCACCTTGCTGTCCGAAGGCCACCGCCTGCGCCTGGTCGGCCAGGATTCGGGACGCGGCACCTTCTTCCATCGCCATGCGATCCTCCACGACCAGAAGACCGACAGCTACTACGTGCCATTGCGCCAGTTGGTGGACAATCCGGAAGACGCGACCATCATCGATTCGCTGCTCAGCGAGGAAGCGGTGATGGCGTTCGAGTACGGCTATTCGACGACAGACCCGAATACGCTGGACATCTGGGAAGGGCAATTCGGCGACTTCGCAAACGGCGCACAAGTGGTGATCGACCAGTTCATAGCCTCCGGTGAAGCCAAGTGGAGCCGCATCAGCGGCCTGACCCTGCTGTTGCCGCATGGCTATGAAGGCCAGGGCCCGGAACACAGCTCGGCGCGCCTGGAGCGCTTCCTGCAGTTGTGCGCCCTGGAAAACATGCTGGTCTGCGTGCCGACCACGCCGGCCCAATGTTTCCACATGATCCGTCGCCAGTTGCGCATGACCACGCGCAAACCACTCATCGTGATGACGCCCAAGTCGCTGCTGCGCCACAAGCTGGCGGTATCGTCGCTGGATGAACTCGCCAACGGCGAATTCCAGCACCTGATCGCGGACCCCAGCGCCAATCCGAAGAAGGTCAAGCGCGTGGTGCTGTGTTCAGGCAAGGTCTATTACGACCTGCTGGAAGACCAGCACAAGCGGGGCCAGGACGACGTGGCGATCCTGCGCATCGAACAGCTGTATCCGTTCCCGCGCACGCTGCTGGCGGCCGAACTCAAGCGCTACGGCAACGCCCATGAAGTGGTGTGGTGCCAGGAAGAGCCGCAGAACCAGGGTGCGTGGTACCAGATCCGCCATCACCTCAATGCCTGCACCAGCGCCAAGCAGGAGCTTTATTACGCCGGCCGCGCGCGTTCGCCCTCGCCAGCCGTGGGTCATTTCGCCCAACATGTCGAAGAGCAGCTGAAGCTGGTCGCCGATGCGCTGGTCAACACGTTTGGCAACGACATCGTCGCCGAATAAATCCATTCGAATAAACCATTTCAGACAGGAAGCGTTTCCAACATGGCCACCGAAGTCAAAGTCCCGGTACTTCCCGAATCCGTTTCCGACGCCACCATCGCCACCTGGCACAAGAAGGCCGGCGACGCAGTCAGACGCGACGAGAACCTGCTGGACCTGGAAACCGACAAGGTCGTGCTGGAAGTACCCTCGCCGGTCGATGGAATACTCAAGGAAATCAAGTTCCCCGAAGGTGCCACCGTGACCAGCCAGCAGTTGCTGGCCATCATCGAGGAAGGCGCCGCCGCGCCTGCTCCGGGTGCCGAAAAGAAAGAGGCCGCGCCAGCTGCAGGCGCACAGGAAGTCCAGCCCAAGGCCGTGGCAGCCAAGGCCGGAACGGCTGCGCCCGCCTCGACCAAGCCGGCGCCGGTGGCTTCCACCGACGGCCTGCCGCCCGGTGCGCGCTTCACCGCGGTGAAGGAAGGCATCGACCCCGCAGATGTCGAAGGCACCGGCCGCAAGGGTGCAGTGACCAAGGAAGACCTGATCAATTACGCCAGTGGCAAGACGCCTGGCATTTCCGGTGGCGCACGTCCGGAAGAACGCGTGCCGATGACCCGCATCCGCCAGCGCATCGCCGAACGCCTGATGCTGTCGAAAAACTCCATCGCGATGCTCACCTCGTTCAACGAGGTGAACCTGGGCAAGGTCATGGCCATGCGCAAGGAGCTGGGCGAGTCTTTCGAGAAAACCAATGGCATCAAGCTCGGCTTCATGAGCTTCTTCGCCAAGGCCGCGGCCAATGCACTGCAGCGCTATCCGGCGGTCAACGCCTCGGTCGACGGCACCGACGTGATCTATCACGGCTATGCCGACATCTCGATCGCCGTATCCACCGAAAAGGGCCTGGTTACGCCGGTATTGCGCAGCGTCGAGCGCATGGACTTCGCTGACATCGAGAAGGGCATCGCCGAATACGCCAAGAAGGCCCGCGACGGCAAGCTGACCCTGGAAGATCTGCAGGGCGGCACCTTCACCATTACCAACGGCGGCACCTTCGGTTCGCTGATGTCCACGCCTATCGTCAACCCGCCGCAGAGCGCGATCCTGGGCATGCACGCCATCAAGGAACGGGCCATCGTCGAGAACGGCGCCGTCATCGCCGCACCGATGATGTACATCGCTCTCTCCTACGACCACCGCATCATCGATGGCAAGGACGCGGTGCTGTTCCTGGTCGATATCAAGAACCAGCTGGAAAACCCCAACCGCATGTTGCTGGGTATGTAAGAGCGAGGAGTGAGAGTAGATGAGTGAGCAGTGAGCGTAGGCCGCCCACGCTTCTCCTCACTCTTCACTCCTCTCCACTCACTTCTTTCCTGGAACTAACAAATGGCAGAACAATTCGACGTAGTCGTGATCGGCGCTGGCCCAGCCGGCTATCACGCCGCTATCCGCGCCGCGCAGCTGGGCATGAAGGTAGCCTGCATCGATGCCGCACTTGGCAAGGATGGCAAGCCCGCCCTGGGCGGCACCTGTTTGCGCGTCGGTTGCGTGCCTTCCAAGGCACTGCTGGACAGTTCGCGGCAGTACTACAACCTGCAACACCTGTTCGGCGACCACGGCATCAGCGTCAAGGACGCCAAGATGGATATCGCCACCATGATCGGCCGCAAGGACAAGATCGTGAAGCAGTTCACCGGCGGCATCGCAATGCTGTTCAAGGCCAACAAGATCACCCCGTATTACGGCTTCGGCCAGCTGCAGCCGGGCAATGTGGTCAAGGTCAAGCAGCACGATGGCAGCGAAGTCGAGTTGAAAGGCACCAACGTGATCATTGCCGCCGGCTCCGATTCCATCGAGCTTCCTTTCGCGAAGTTCGACAACGAATATATCGTCGACAACGTTGGTGCACTCGATTTCACCAGCGTGCCCAAGCGCCTGGCAGTGATCGGCGCGGGCGTGATCGGCCTGGAGCTGGGCAGCGTGTGGAAGCGCCTCGGCGCCGAAGTCACCATCCTCGAAGCGCTGCCCGACTTCCTTGCCGCCGCCGATGCCGAAGTGGCGAAGACCGCAGCCAAGGAATTCAGGAAGCAGGGCCTGGACATCAAGCTGGGCGCCAAAGTCAGCAAGGCCGAAATAAAGAAGAAAGAAGTCCACGTCACCTATACCGATGCCGAAGGCGAGAAGACCCTCGTGGTCGACAAGTTGCTGGTCGCCGTCGGTCGTCGCGCTGCCACCAAGGGTCTGCTGGCCGACGGCACCGGAGTCAAGCTCAGTGAACGCGGCATGGTCGAGGTCGATGAGCATTGCCACACCGGCGTCGATGGCGTGTGGGCGGTCGGCGACTGCGTGCGCGGGCCGATGCTGGCGCACAAGGGCTTCGAGGAAGGTATCGCCGTGGCCGAACTGATCGCCGGCTTGCCAGGCCACGTCAACCTGGACACGGTGCCATGGGTCATCTACACCGAGCCGGAGATCGCCTGGGTCGGCAAGACCGAGCAACAGCTCAAGGCCGAAGGTATCCCTTACAAAGCAGGCAGCTTTCCGTTCGCGGCGGTTGCCCGTGCGGTGGCCATGGGCGAACCGGCCGGCTTCGTGAAGGTATTGGCGCATGCCGAAACCGACCGCATCCTGGGCCTGCATTTGGTGGGCGTCGGAGTATCGGAGCTGGTCCACGAAGGCGTGATCACCATGGAGTTCAACGGCTCCGCCGACGACCTGGCCCGCATCTGCCACGCACATCCGACGCTTTCCGAAGCGATTCATGATGCGGCGATGTCGGTGGACAAGCGGTCGATCCACAAGGTCAACTGACCAAGATAGATCCTGTCTACCCGGCAGGATGGGAAAGGGGTGAACCGTGCCATGCACGTTCACCCTTTTTCCGTTTTTAACACAACGAAGGACTGGTACAAACATGAAATCCATCTGCGTCTATTGCGGCTCCAATTCCGGCAGCAAAGCCATCTACGCCGAGCGCGCAATGGCGCTGGGCGAGCGCATTGCACGCGACGGCATGCGCCTGGTCTACGGCGGCGGCAACACCGGCCTGATGGGCACGGTAGCCAATGCCGTGCTGCAGGCCGGCGGTAAAGTCACCGGCGTGATCCCGCAACAACTGGCTGACTGGGAAGTGGCCCATCCCGGCCTGACCTCGCTGGAGGTCGTTGGCTCCATGCACGAACGCAAGTCCCGCATGTTCGACCTGTCCGATGGCTTCGTCGCCCTGCCAGGCGGCTTCGGCACCATGGAGGAGATGTTCGAGATGCTGACGTGGCGCCAGTTGGGGATCGGCAACAAACCCTGCGCCTTCCTCGACGCCGATGGCTTCTATGCGCCGCTGATCGGCATGATCGATCGCATGGTCGAGGAACGCTTCCTGCATGCCGAGCAGCGCACCGACCTGTGGCATGGCGAGGACATCGCGGCGATGCTGCAATGGATGCGCGATTACCAACCGGCGCAGGCTAGCAAGTGGATCGACGAGAAGCGGCGTTCGGCATTGCGCTGAGAACATCGAGGCACCCAGACGAAAGTAGCAAGGGAACCGCTTTCCGTTTGATGCCTGCTGCACCAGAATAAAGCGCATGGACCCCGGCATTCGCCGGAATGACGAGCTATATCCATGGCCATTCCTGCTTCCTTCCCCGCCTTCCGCATCCACAGCGACGACGCCGGCTATCGTGCCGGCATCGAGTCGATCTCGCTCGATGATCTAAATCCCGGCGAAGTCGTGATCAAGAGCGCCTACTCCTCGGTCAACTTCAAGGATGCGCTGGCGGGCACCGGCCAGGGCAAGATCCTGCGCAGGTTCCCGCTGGTTGGCGGCATCGACGTCGCCGGGCATGTCGTCGCCAGCACCGATCCCGCCTTCAAGGAAGGCGACCCGGTGCTCGTGACCGGCTCGGGCCTGAGTGAAACTCGCGATGGCGGCTATGCCCAGTACGCGCGGCTGCAGTCGCAATGGGTCATACCGCTGCCCTCCGGATTGAGCCTGCGCGAGAGCATGATCCTGGGCACCGCCGGCTTCACCGCGGCGCTGGCGCTGTATCGCATGCGGGACAACCGGCAGAGCCCGGAGCTCGGCCCACTTGCGGTGACTGGCGCCACTGGCGGGGTCGGTTCGCTGGCCGTGGATATCTTCAGCAGTGCAGGTTTCGAGGTGCACGCGGTCAGCGGCAAGGCCGACCAGACCGACTATCTGCAGTCAATCGGCGCCACCCAGGTGCTGGGTCGTGAGGTCCTGGACAGCAAGCGACCAATGGAATCAGTGCGTTTTGGTGGCGGCCTGGACAACGTAGGTGGCGGCATGCTGGCCAGCCTGCTGGCGCAGACCGCGCCGTATGGAAACGTCGCCTCTGCCGGCCTCGTCGCCAGCCACGACCTGCCTACCACGGTGATGCCTTTCATCATCCGCGGTGTCTCCCTGCTGGGTGTCGCCTCAGCCGGAACCGCCCGTGGCATACGCGACGATATCTGGCGGCATCTGGCCGACGACTGGAAACCAAGGCACCTGGAGACCATTTGCAGGCGGGAAACAGAGCTGAAAGGGCTGCCAGAGGTGTTTAAAGACATGCTTTCGGGCCAATCCTTCGGCCGCACCCTGGTCAAAACCGGATAAAAGCCGACCCGAACATGCCCTTCCCGGCCACCCCCATTTTCCGTAAGTGCAAAGTCACACTACAATCGCGGCTGGGGACAACTTGGGGTAAAGCATGGCGCGCATTCTTATAGTCGACGATTCGCCTTCGCAGTTGCTGGGCATACAACGCATCGTCGAGAAACTGGGCCACGAATCATTGACCGCCGAAGACGGGGCCGCGGGCGTGGAAGTCGCCAAGCGCGAATTGCCCGACATGGTCCTGATGGATGTGGTGATGCCCAACCTCAACGGCTTCCAGGCTACGCGAACGCTGAGCCGCGACAGCAATACCCGGCACATCCCGGTCATCCTGGTCACCACCAAGGACCAGGACACGGATCGCATGTGGGGCTTGCGCCAGGGCGCCAAGGCCTACCTGACCAAGCCGTTCTCGGAAGACGAACTGGCCGAAGTGATCGAACGCATCTTCAGCACCACCGACGCGCCGCCGCCGAGCGCCGCCTGAAACTGGCACGGGGCGTTCATCGCCCCGTTCGCTATTCTTCGTCGTTGCCTTCAAACGCACTCGCCAGCATCCGGTAAATGGTGCGCTGGCGTTCGGTGACCGCGCGCGGCGCAGTGATTTCCAGTTCCACGATCTGATCGCCTGCCGGCGTACCGGGCAGGCCACGACCGCGCAAGCGCAGCTTGCGGCCCGCTTCCGAATCGGCGGGTACCTTCAATTCCACCGGGCCTCCCAGCGTCGGTACGCTGACCGTCGCACCCAAAGCCGCCTGCCAGGGAGCGACCGGCAGCACATGGATGATGTTGCGCCCGTCAACCTCAAACTGCGGATGCGCGGCATATTCGATTTCCAGCAACAGATTACCGCCACCATCGCCCTGGCCTGCAAGGCGGATCACCTGCCCCGGGCGCACGCCCTTGGGCACACGGACATCCAGCTGCCTGCCATTGAGACCCAGGCGTACGTTGCCGCCTTCGTAAATTGCCTGTAGTGGCACCGACACCTTGGCCCGCGTGTCGCCGGGCGGGCGCGGACCGCGCTGGGCACCGCCGGCCTGCGCGCGACGGCCGAACAAACCCTCGAAAAAATCACTGAAGCCGCCACCGGCCGTACCGTCGCTGCCGAATACCTCCTCGAAATCAAAGCCGGGATTGCCGCCGGCGCCACCACGCCCGAAATCAGGCGGCGGGCGGAATTCCTCACCTGGCCGGTAGCCCTGGGCACGCAACTGGTCGTAGGCCTTGCGCTTGGGCGGATCGCGCAGCGCCTCATAGGCCTCGTTGACGCCCTTGAACTTTTCCTCAGCGCCGGCCTCCTTGCTGACATCGGGATGGTACTTGCGCGCCATCCGCCGGTAGGCCGTCTTGATTTCGGCATCACCGGCGGTCGGTTCGACCCCGAGTACCTGGTAGTAATCCTTGAACTGCATCGCTTACCTCTTGAACAATCGGCCCGCAATCCTGCGACTGCGAGCCGATTCTACTTACTGGCGCGTTGGCGGTGTGGTGACACCCACCGGACGAACCTGCCTTTGCTCCTTACTGCACCGAGGGACTACCCACCTGGATGCGACGCGGGGTGGATTCGGCCTTCTTGGGGATGCTGATTTCCAGCACGCCGTTGCGGCCGCTGGCGATGATGCCTTCGGCATCGGCGCTGTCGGGCAGGGTGAAATCGCGATGGAAGCGACCCTGGCGACGCTCGACCCGCGAATAACGCGAAGTCTCATTGACCTGCTCGCCATCGCGCTGGCCCTTGATGCTCAGGACACCCTTGTCCATCTGGATCTCGATCTGGTCGGGTTCGATACCCGGCAGGTCGGCAAGGATCACGAAACGCTCGGCTTCTTCGCGGACGTCCACGCGGGGCACCCACTGGCCGGTTTCGGGCCCGCCCGCTTCGGAAGCCGCGTTGGCCGCGCCGTTGTCGATGAAACGTTCAAACAGATGGTTGATCTGTTCCTGGCGCGCTGCGTTGCGCGGCCAGTGGTGGTAACGGACGATACTCATGCTGGAACTCCTGGTACTGGTCTTGGTTTCGACGGCACCGGGCCGTCATGACTCCGAGATGAGTGCCGCCACCGGCTTTTCAAGTACCTTTGACGCCGCCTTACCATCCCCGAGCCTACCCTTCATTCATCCTCCAGGAGTACCCATGACCATCCAGACCGGCGATGCCATTCCCGAGATCATCCTCAAGCGCATCCGCGAAGGCGTGGAAACGGTCGACACGCCCACCTTGTTCCTGGGCCACAACGTCGTCCTGTTCGCCGTACCCGGGGCATTTACTCCCACCTGCTCCGAACGCCACCTGCCCGGGTTCGTCGAGCACTTCAGCGAGTTTCGCAAGCGCGGCATAGACGTGTATTGCGTTTCGGTCAACGATCCTTTTGTCATGCAGGCATGGGGAAAGTCACAGGACGTTCCCGACGGGCTGCAGATGCTGGCCGACGGCAATGCGGATTTCACCCGTGCGCTGGGCCTGGAAATGGATGCCAGCGGCTATGGAATGGGCGTGCGTTCCAAGCGCTATGCGCTTTATGCCGAGGACGGAATCGTCAAGCAACTGTGGGTGGAGTCACCAGGCGAGTACAAGGTGTCTTCCGCCGAACACGTCCTGGAAAACCTGCCCAAATAATAGTCAGTCCCTCCCACCAACACCTGAGGCCAGCCAATGTCCAAGCCAGCCAGCAAGTCGAAACCGCAGAAGACACCCGCAGCCGGCGGATCGCCTTCGGCCAATCGCGGCGGATTTACCGATACCGCCACCCTGCGCGCCAACGCACGCCAGAACATCGACGACGGTGCAATCACCACTACTTACCTGGCAGACAAGAAAGTGGTGATCAAGCTGCTCAATGACGCATTGGCGACCGAATGGGTCTGCGTGCTTCGCTACTATCGGCACTACTTCACCGCTTCGGGGATGCTCGCTGATGCAGTGAAGGCCGAGTTCCTGGAGCACGCGCAACAGGAACAGGCACATGCAAGCCTGCTTGCGGAACGCATCGTGCAATTGGGCGGTGAACCGGATCTCAATCCCGATACGCTGAGCAGACGTTCGCATGCCGAGTACAAGGAAGGCCAGGACTTGCGCGACATGGTCAAGGAAGACCTGATTGCCGAACGCATCGCGATCGACAGCTATCGCGAAATGATCAACTACATCGGCGACCGAGACACGACGACCAAGCGCATCCTGGAATCGATCCTGGCCCAGGAAGAAGAGCACGCCGACGAATTCTCCGACCTGCTGGATGGCTGGATAGGCAAATAAGCCGCTTCCCATTGCAGGAGCGCCCCATGGGCGCGAGTTCTTGTTTCTGCGCTTGCGCCTATCTCGAACAAGAGCAAGCGCTCGCGCCCATGGGGCGCTCCGGCATGGCTAGCGCAACACGCGGAAACCAATCCGCGTCCATGCGCCGCTTTCGGCCAACGCCGTCAACGTGTGTTCGCCCGGATCCTCGAAATCGCGCTGGAAACTTTGCGCGCCATTGGTCTGGGCGATCCATTTGCCGTCCAGCAGCCACTGCACCTTCGTATCTGTGCCCAGTGCACGCATCTGCAAGCGCGCGCCATGGGTGCTACCGGGTGCGCGGGCAATCGTGGCCCGGTCATTCAAGCCCTCGATGCGCAATTCGGTGGAGCCTTCGCGGCCATCGGCAACGCAATCGGGCGAAAGTGGCGGCAGCCTGGATTCCTTACGGACCTGCGCCGGGAGCCAAGGTGAGGCCAGTGCCGGCCAGCGGGCGATTTCCCCACTTCGCGGCTCATGCGGACGCGCACATTCTGCCGAGAGCCGCAGGCCGGTGTGCGCATCCACCTCGAAGCGCTCGCGTCCGGCGCTCCACAACCGGGCATCGCGCTCGGCAAAGGTTGGTGGAATTGCACCGTCCAGCGTCCATGCCTTCATCCGGCGCTGGCAAAGCCGCGGCGATTCGACTTCGGGTGGAAGGCCGAGCGGCCAGCAGATTTCCACTTCGGCCACATTGGCCGGTGGCGGCGCCGGCACCCCATCGCTGCGCGCACGCGGCAGGCTGTCGATCACCTCGAACATCAGCGGCAGCGCGGTGACCGCGCCATATTGTCCCGGCAGCGGCGTGCCATCCGGTCGGCCTACCCAGACGCCGACCGTATAGCGACGCGTGCCGCCGATCGCCCAAGCGTCGCGGAAGCCATAACTGGTCCCGGTCTTCCAGGCCACGCGTGGCCGCGAGCCAATGTCGAAGGTGCCCAAGCCGTAGCCGGGCCGTGGATTGGCTTCAAGGATTTCGCGAAGGATCCAGGCCGCGCCCGGCGACATCATGCGACGGTCGATGACCGGATCGGCGTCGGTATAACGCACGCGCCCGGCCAGACCCTCGCGGTTGAACGCAGCGAAGGCACCGACCAGGTCTTCCAGTCTTGCACCGGTGCCACCCAGGATCATCGCCAGGTTGGGCTTTCCACCACGCGGGTACTTCAACTCGATGCCGCCGTTGGCCAGCCGCGCAGAGAAGCGCGCGGGCCCCAGGCGATCCAGCAAATCCACGGCGGGCACGTTCAAGGACAGCCGCAAGGCCTCGGCTGCACCAATCGGACCGTTGAAGGCCGAATCGAAATTTCCGGGCCGGTAGCCGCCGAAGGTCTGCGGCGAATCCACCATCAGGCTTTCCGAATGGATCAATCCGTCATCCAGCGCCAGTCCATAAAGGAAGGGCTTCAACGTGGAACCCGGCGAACGCCAGGCCCGGACCATGTCCACGTGGCCCAGGCGCTGCTTGTCGCCGAAGGCTACCGAACCGATATAGGCACGCGCCTGCAGGCTGGTGTTGTCGACCACCAGCAAGGCAGCGGAAGTGCGCTCAGGCAGGTTGGAGAAATAGGCCGAGACACGCTCCTCCAGCGTTCGCTGCAATCCTGGATCAATCGTAGAAACGATACGCGCGGACTCGGGATCGGCCTGGTGCAGTCGCTCGGCCAGCAACGCGGCGCTGAGGGGTGGCTTCAGTGAGCGGGCCACGACCGGTTCGATGCGTGCATCGTCCACTTGCGCCTGGGTCCACACGCCCAGGTCGACCATGCGTTGCAGGACCTTGTCACGCGCCTTGCGTGCGGCCTCGGGATGGCGGTCGGGACGCAAGCGACTCGGCGATTGCGGCAGCACCGCGAGCAAGGCGGCCTCGGCCTGCGACAGCCGTGAGGCCGGCTTGCCCAGGTATGCCCAACTGGCCGCTTCGACACCTTCGATGGTGCCACCGAACGGTGCGCGCTCAAGATACAGCTGCAGGATCTCGCGCTTGGAAAAATGTGCTTCCAGCTGCACGGCACGCAGCAGTTGCTTGGCCTTTCCCCAAGGGGTCCGCGTATGTGGATCGAGGATCCGCGCAACCTGCATGGTCAGGGTCGAACCGCCGGAAACAATGCGCCCGCCGCGCAGCCATTGCCCACCCGCGCGCATCAAGGCCCATGGATTCACCCCGGGGTGTTTCCAGAACCAGCGATCTTCATAGTTCAGTAGCGCCTGCAGGTACAGCGGCGACACGCTCTCAATCGTGGCCGGATAGCGCCACACGCCATTGCGGTCGGCAAAGGCGCGCAGCGGCGTCCCGTCACGCGCAACCACCAGGGTGCTGGTGTCGCGGGCTTTGGGGAGCGGCGGGGGGAAGGCAAGGTCGAGGACAAGCAGCGTCACTAATACGGTAACGGTTGCCCATCGAAGCCAGGGCAGCAGGCGCCGTCTGCCTTTCCTTCTCCCATCGGGAGAAGGTGGCGTGAAGCGACGGATGAGTGAGGAAGAGTGACTTGCCACGGAACAATCACCAGGACCTGACACTTCCTTCCCTCATCCCCCCTTCGGGGACCTTCTCCGGGAGGGAGAAGGAAGCACGAATCACGGCTGCACCACCGTGATCGTCGCCGGCGTCGACTTGCCCACGCCACGGATATCGGGCCGATACATGTCTTCCACCAGCGGCGGCGGCACCGTGTAGGTCCCGGGGGTTACTGCACGAACCAGGTAGAAGACCTTGGCGGCAGTGCCGCGAGAAAGCTTCAACGCTGCCACGTAGCGGTCGTCACGGAACTCCTCGTGCTTGACGTCGGCCGAGCTGGAACGGTCGGTGATGTCGATACCGTCGACCACCACGTCGGCCCACTGCTTCGCATCGCCCAGGTTGAAGTTCTCGATCTCCAGGCCCGCTGGCAGCAGGTCGGTGAACAAGGCATCGGGCATGCTCACGTTGGGGGTGATGCTGACCCGCACGATCAGCGCCTCGCCTTCCTTCAGGCTGCTGCCCTTCCACTCGTTGCCATCGGTCGTGTAGTACTTGCGTTCGATCCCGATCTGCCTGTTGTCGAAAGCCGGTGCAGTGCGCGGAATACCGGCGACTTCCAGGCTGGCGAACAGCGGTGGCTGGCCTTCGGGAACGAAGCTGACTCCCTTGGCCAACGTTGCGTAATCGAAGCTGCGGCCGAAGATCCGGGTCGCCGCGACCGCTTCGCTCTCGCCACCGACGCTGTAAGTGCCGGAAACCAGCTTCTTCTGGTCAGCCATCAAGGCCTTGCCCAGTCGTGCCAGCGCGATCTGTTCCTGCGTGCTCAGGTACATCCAGCCGTTGTTGCGGCGCGCGTCCAGTTCGCGACCCAACGCGACCGAGCGAGCCTCGTATTCAGGCTTGCCCAGCTTGCGCTCGTGGACCAGTGCAATCATCAACGCATCGTCGCGGACACGGCTGCCGTAGTCGCCCAGGTAACCGGGACGCTCGCTGGTCTTGACGAAACCATCGGCAATCGCTTTCTCACCGCGCTTCTTGTCACCCTGCAGCGACAGGGCGATGCCCAGGTGCACCAACGGCAAGCCGGTCAGGCTCTTGCCGCGCTCGTTGTCGTACAGCGCACGCAGGGTGCCCAAGGGCGCACGATTGACCCGGGCCAACACGTAACCGGAATAAGCCTGGCTGGCAAATTTGAGGTGCTCGCGGGAATCGTAGCCATAGAACTGTGCGCCGCCGGCCAGCAGGTCTTCGCTTAGGCGCGACAACGCCTTCTGCAGGACCGCATCGGGTACTGCGAAGCCACCTTCCTTCGCATCCAGCAGGAATTCCACGATGTAGGGCGTCAGGCCGGGATTGACGTAGCCATCGTCGCCCCACATCGAGAAGTGTCCGCTGGATACCTGCATCGATGCCAGCCGCCCGAACGCGCCTTCCATGCGCTCACGGCGCTTCTTCGCGTCCAGGCCTTTGACGCCGAGCATCTTCGCCGTGGCGTCATCCAGTTCCAGCGCGGCATAGCCCTTGCTGGTGGTCTGCTCGGCGCAGCCATAGGGGTAGTCGAGGGCACCCTGCAGCGCACTGGCGAACGGGATCGGCGGCAAGGCGCTGACCATCATGCGCACATTGACCGAACCGGTCATCAGCCCATCGGCGAATCCGCTACCCAGCTCGACCGGCGCCATCGAATCCAGCACCCGCGTCTGCGAACGCAGTACCGACGGCCAGCCGGCACGCACCGGCAGGTCGTACTTGCGATCGACCTTGAAGCCGCCGCCGTCCACGCGCACCCGCACCTGCGCGGTGGTGTAGCCCTCGCCTGCAGTGATCGGGAAGCTGAGCGTGGTCTTGGCCGCATCACCGAGCTTGGCGACGCGGGTCGACTGGCCTATCGACAGGGGACCGATGCCATCGACCTGGACCTTGAAATCACCGGGCGATCCAGTGAAGTTCTGCACATCCAGGGTCACGGTGCTCTTGTCGCCGGGCGCCAATACCCGCGGCAGGCTGGCTTCGGCGACGATCGGTGCACGGACCAGCGTTTCCTTATCCTTGTTGCCATAACGCTCGTCCGAATAGACCAGCGCGGATACGCGCAAGGTGCCGTTGAAATCGGGAACCTTCAACTTCACCCGTGCGTTGCCCCTGGCATCCAGTTGCACGGGCCCTGCGAACAGATCAACGGTTTGCACACGCGAGGTCGGGCGCTTGGCCTGCGGCAGCGCGGCCAGGGCCATATCGCCACCGAAGCGGATCTTGGCGGTATCGCCTTCGAAGCTTTCGATCACGCGGCCGTAGATGTCATAGGCGTCCACGCCAATGCGACGCTGGGCGAAGAACTGTGCATTGGCGTCGGGCACCGGGAAGCGGGTGATGTTGAGGATGCCCACGTCCACCGCCGAGACCGTCACGAACGCCTGCTTGCCAGCCAGTTCCGGCACGCTGACCGTCACCGGCAGGTCCTGTTCCGGACGCATCTGTGCCGGCACGACCAGGCCTACCGAAACGCGGCGTGCCCGTCGGTCCATCGGCACATGGGCCACGCCCACCGCACGTGCGGGAGTGATCTTGCTGGGCACCGAACCACCACGGAACACCAACGCGGTGACGTACACGTCATGGCGCTCCCAATCCTGGGTCACCGGTATCTCGAAGGTACTGCCGGGCTTGGCGTCGATGGCCTGCACGTACAGCATGTGGTCGCTCTCGACCATCAGCAGGCCCTTGCCGGGATGCGGCGGGGTAACCGTGACCTTCAACGTGTCGCCAGCCTTGTAACCGGTCTTGTCGAGGGCGATCTTGACCTTGTCCGGGCGTGCATCCAGGCCACGGTTCTCGTCGTCCCAGCTCCAGCCCGCATTGAACGGATAACGCGTGGTGAGGCCGGTCGCCGGATCGAACACGTCCAGCCGGTAGCCACCCCACTCCACCGGATAATCGACCTTGGCCGCGGTCGCTCCAATGTCGATGGTCTTGACTTCCAGATTCTCGAACCGCTGGGTGAAATCGTAATCCCAGCCGTCGTCCGCGTCGTAGTTCCAATGGTAGTCGCGGTGTTCGCGGACCAGGGTGACCTTCAGTCCCTTCGCCGCCTGCGGCTTGCCAGCGGCATCCACGCGAACCAGTTCGAAGCGCGCATTGCTGTTGGCGTCCGCGCCGTCCTTGTCGTCGAACAACGGGCGTACCCCGACCAACGCGTTGGCCGGCCACAGCACGCGCTTGAGCGTGCGGTTGACGGTGCGTCCGCCGGTTTCATAGACACTGCCGGAAACGATGGCGGCGATGGTGCTGCTGGGTTTCGCCTCCGCGGGGAGTGCGATGTCTTCTTCGTGCACGCCTTGGGCATCGAAGGTCGTATCGATGATGTCCTTGGCTTCCTTCGGCAACTGCAGGGTCGGATCACCAAAGAAGTAACCCGGCAGCTGTTCCAGCGGGTGCTGTTCGACCGCCACCGCCAGCTTGGCGGTGAAGCGATTGCCATCCGCGGGCGCGCCGTACAGATACGCTGCGGTCGCCTTCAGCTTGAACGGCTCGCCCGGCTTCAATACCTGCTGCTCGGTGTCGAGGTCCAGCTTCATGCGTTCGGGCAGGAATTCCTCGATGCGCAGGGTCATGCCCTGCACGGCTTCCTTGCTTGCGGGGTCCGTACGGAATTCCACCTGCCAGCGCCCGGTCGGCGCCTCGGCGGGGATGACTTGCTCGAAACTGAAATAGCCCTGCGCACCCGGTTGCAGGCGGGTTTCGCGGAAGGTCTTGCCATCCGGCTGCTTCAACCGCAGGAATATTGGTTGAGGCTTGGTGGGCTTGCCATCATTGTCGCGCAACAAGGCGTTGATGCGCACGGTTTCACCCGGGCGATACAGATCGCGTCCGGACCATGCGAATACGTCAAACCAGGCCGCCTCGCGCCCGGCGACCGAAAATTCCGATAGATCCAGCGCCGGCTGGTTGAACGGCAGCATCGACACGTCCTTGCCGTGGCTGGCGATCAGCACATGGCCCGCGTCGAGCCTGTAATTGAGCATCGCGTTGCCATTGCCGTCGGTCTTGCCTTTCAGCGACACCTCGCCCTTGGCATCGAGGATCTTCAACTCGACCCCGCCCACGGCATCGCCATCCTTGAGCGAAGCGGTGTGCACGAACAGCTTGTCCTTGTAGGCACGCGCGTGCAGGCCGATGTCGC
>JBDTPP010000015.1:0-34064 GCA_039932615.1 Pseudoxanthomonas sp. | reverse complement strand
CATGGAGGCAGGCCGGGCAGGGAAGAGAGACCGATTCTCGCCTGCCCGACGCACCCTGGCCACGGTCGATGACTAATGGCACATTCGCTATACGTAACTAAACAATAGTATTCCCTCCAACTTAGCGGCCGACCGCGAGGGAGAGCTCATGAACGACTCCGATCTCCACCTCAAGAAGTTCCAGAAAGAGCTCAGTACCGGCACCGTGTCGCTGGTCCTGCTGACGGTACTCTCCAAGGCGCAGGAGCCGATGTACGGCTACCTGATCGCCAAGCAGCTCGAGCGCATCGGCGAGGGGGTGCTCGCTGGCAAGCAGAGTGCCCTGTACCCGGTACTGAGGAACCTCGAGGGCGGGGGACTGCTTGAGAGCTTCGTCGAGCCGTCCATGTCCGGCCCGCCACGCCGCTATTACCGCATCACCGAAGCAGGGCGGAGCACCCTGCACCAATGGGTCGCCGCCTGGCGTGCGACCCGCGACTCCGTAGATTCCGTCCTGTTGGGGATACTCGAATGAACGCACAGATGCTGCCCACCACCATTCCCGAATACCTGGAACAGCTGCGTGCCGCCCTGCGCGGCGCCGATCCGGCCATGATCCAGGACGCGCTATACGACGCCGAGGAATACCTGCGTTCGGAACTCGCCGAGCAATCCGGCAAGAGCGAGGCCGAAGTTATCGCCTCGGTCGCCGGTAGCTACGGCGCGCCGGAAGAGGTCGCCGAGATCTATCGCGACACCGAAGTCACGGTCAATCGTGCCCTGCGCCCGCCGGCGCCGCGCAAGCGCGAGTCGGTACTCGGCAAGTTCTTCGGCGTCGTCGTCGATCCGCGCACCTACGGCGCGCTGTTCTACATGCTGCTTTCGCTGGCTACCGGCGTCGTCTACTTCACCGTGGTCACGACCGGGGTCAGCCTGTCGCTGGGCCTGATGATCCTGATCATCGGCATTCCGCTGCTGGTGTTGTTCCTGGCCCTGGTCCGGGTGCTGTCTCTGGTGGAAGGACGCATCGTGGAAGTGTTGCTGGGCGAGCGCATGCCACGCCGGCCGCTGTACACGCAGCGCGGCAAGGGCTGGCTGGAACGTATCAAGGAGATCTTCACCGACGGCCGCACCTGGACCGCAATGCTGTATTTCCTGCTGATGCTGCCGCTGGGCATCGCCTATTTCACGATTGCGGTGACACTGCTGAGCGTGTCGCTGGCTTTCATCGCGGCACCGTTCAGTTACTTCTTCACCAATCCTGATTTCCACGTCAGTTTCAGCAACTACGACCTGGCCGCGAACGCCCCCTGGTTGCTCCCGCTGTTGTCGGTCGCCGGCGTGGTGTTGCTGTTCGCCACCCTGCACCTGGCGCGCGGCATCGGCAAGCTGCATGGCTTGCTGGCCAAGCACCTGCTGGTGCGCAACCCGGTGGTGTGATTGCTTCTTTCCTCTCCCCTTGTGGCGCCCATAGGGTGTGCAAGGCTGAGAGGATGCCGAAGTGCAGGAGAGGAGCACTAGCCAAGCGAGTGTGCTTTCGCAGGAACTGACCCCTCTCCCTCGGCGCTGCGCGCCTTTCCCTCTCCCGCAAGGGGAGGGAGGGAAGAGCATTACCCCGCGTATTTGGCGATAAAGTCGCGCACGTCCGGATAGACCACATCGCGCCAGCGGCGGCCGCTGAAGATGCCGTAGTGGCCGGCGCCTTCCACGGTCAGATGCTGGTGCCTGGCTTTCGGAATGCCAGTGCACAGGTCGTGCGCCGCGGCGGTCTGGCCCTGGCCGGAGATGTCATCGAGTTCCCCTTCGATGCTCAGCAGCGCGGTCTTCCTGATTGCCGCCGGGTTGACCAGTTCGCCCTTGATCTTCCAGGTGCCTCGCGGCAGCGAGAACTCCTGGAACACGGTGCGGATGGTGTCCAGGTAGTACTCGGCCGGCATGTCCAGCACCGCGTTGTACTCGTCGTAGAACTTGCGGTGCGAATCGGCATCCTCCATGTCACCCTTGACCAGGTCGGCGTAGAAATCCCAGTGCGACATGAAATGCCGGCTGGGATTCATGGTGATAAAGCCAGCATGTTGCAGGAAACCCGGATACACCGCGCGGCCATGCCCCGGATACGACTCGGGCACGGTGTGGATCACGTTGTTCTTGAACCACGAAAGTGGATTCTTCGTGGCCAGGGCGTTGACCTGGGTGGGGCTTTGGCGCGCGTCGATTGGCCCGCCCATCATCACCAGCGAACGCGGTGTGGTTTCGCCACGCGCTGCCATCAGCGAAACCGCGGCCAGCACCGGCACCGTCGGCTGGCACACGCTGATCACATGCAGGTTTTCGGCGCCAATATGGCGAATGAAATCTTCAATGGTGGCCACGTAATCATCCAGCCCGAAACTGCCTTTTTCCACCGGCACCAGGCGCGCGTCGATCCATTCGGTCACGTAGACCTTGTGGTCGCGCAACAGGGTGCGCACGGTGTCACGCAGCAGCGTGGCGTGATGGCCTGACAGCGGCGCGACCACCAGCACCGTGGGCTCCTTCTTCATCGCGGCGATGCTTTTCGGCTCATCGGTGTAACGCTTGAAGCGCAACAGGCGGCAGAACGGCGTGGCGATGATTTCCTGCTTGATGACCGGAATGGCGGCGCCGTCCACCTCGATCTGGTGGATGCCCCACGGCGGTTTCTCGTAGTCCTTGCCGAGCCGGTGCACCAGTTCATTGCCGGCGGCGAGGCGATCCGCGCCTGGCAAGTTGGCCAGCCAGCTGTTGGGATCGGCAAAAAGCTTGGCATTGGCTCCGGCCTGGTGGATCCAGGGGGCCATCCAGGTGCGGTTAAATTCGTGCCATTGGTAAAGCATCATCAGTTGCGGAATCCTGCGGAAGGCGGGTTGCTGCGTCGCAGCATACCGTAAAGCCGGTTGCTGGCCCTCACATGCCCGCACAACCGGTGGGCACGGCCTGCCGTGGACTTTACCAGCAGCCGGGAACGTCCTCTGGCTGTGCTTTCGAAGAATCAGGTTGCCGCAACCGTGAAACTGAAGGCTGCCCTCTACCCATTTGCTGGAAGGCTGTTTTGAGCTCAGCTACCCATGGCGCGGGCCGGGCGAGAGAGTGACTACCCACGTCAGAAGTCAGGGCTCAGGAGCCCGCAGCCCGCAGCTAGCTGCTTTCCAGTGCGGAAACCTGGTCGGCCAGGGTCGGCGCAAGCCAGCAGTGCGACCCCACCGACTGCAGGCCGTGGGCGTTGAACTGCTTGCGGTACCAGGCTGCCGGGCGCGGCTGGAAGCCGACGTGATCGCCTTCGAAATCGTCTTCTCGGGCAAAGGTTTCCAGGAAAGCCACGCCGCCGCAGAGTTCCGCCAGTCCCCGCAAGCCACGTTGCAGTTCGCGTGCGGACAAGTAGTGCAGCACATCGGCGCAGACCAGCAGGTCCACGGGCGGGCACGGGCGCAGTTGCGCGAAATCAGCAAAATGCGCGTAGTGCAGATTGCGCCGGGGGCCGTATTTAGAGACCGCGAATTCGCTGCTGTCGAAACCCAGGTAACGCAGCTTCGGACGCAGCTTCAGCAAGGGCGCGCGCCACGCACCTTCGCCGCAACCGATATCCAGCACGCTTCGGATCGGCCGTTCCAGGTAGTACTCGGCGCAGGACACCGCCAAGGCCACCTTGCGCGCCAGGCGTCGTGGGCCGCCAATGTCGCCGCGGCGATACCAATGCTGGAAATAGGCCTGGTCGTATTGTTTGGTCATGGCTGCATGCTGGGTCATGGCTGCGGAAGCCGGTTCGATAGGCGAGAATGCCTGCCATCGTAACGTGAGCGCGGAGCAAGCCGAATGTACTTCTGGGTCAAGACTTTCCATCTGTTGTTCGTGATCGCCTGGATGGCCAGCGTTTTCTACCTGCCGCGCATCCTGGTCAACCTGACCGAGACCCGCGGCCAGGCGGACGTGCAGGCGCGTCTGTTGCTGATGGGCAGGAAGCTGTATCGCTTTGGCCACAACATGTTCGGGCTGGCGCTGGTCCTGGGCCTGGTGTTGTGGTTCTACTTCCATATCAGCGGTGGCTGGCTGCACGCCAAGCTCGCGCTGGTCGCGCTGCTACTGGCCCACTTCATCGTCGCCGGACGCTGGCTGAAGGGCGTGGAGAAGGGCCGCGTGCTGCCGTCCTCGTTCAAGCTGCGCCTGTTCAACGAACTGCCGGTGGTATTGCTGGTGGTGGTCGTGTACCTGGTGCTGGCCAAACCTTTCTGAAATCCGTGGGAGTGGGCCTTGCCCGCGATGCTTTCTTGTCAACCAAAGAAGGGCATCGCGGGCAGGGCCCGCGCCTACAAGAGCGTTACTTCTTCTCGAAATCAACCGGCTTCGGCAAGTCCACCGGGACGCCATCGGCATTGCAGGTCCGGGCCGCGCACAGGCGCTCGCGCAGCTTCGGCGTCGCCTGGACGATGAAGTGGTAGATCGTGTTTTGCTCCACCGTGCCGCGCACGGCCTCGCTGCCAGGACCGCTGGCCCAGATACCGACATCCTCGCCGCCATGCGACTCGGATTTAAGCGGCACCAGTGATTCCTGCAGATAGTCGGGGTCGGCGGTATCGACGTTGGACAGATCGGGCCTGCCCTCGCGGGGCTCGTAACTGCTGGGGGCGTGTGGGTAGGTCTTGGGTCCGGCCGGTTGCTGGTTACTGGCACCGGTGTTGCCCGGGCCGTTGGCGTAAGTGAGCGTGGTGAATACCTGCCCGGTGCCGTCGCGGGCCAGGTCCCCCGGAACGTCGTCTTCTCCGCCCATGCCGCGGACCTTGCCCAGGATAGGATTGCCGCGGACCGGATAGCCGACGAAATTCAGCGTGTGCGAATGGTCGGCGGTGACGATGATCAGGGTGTCCTCGGCGGAGGTGGCCGCGCGCGCAGCGCGTACCGCATCTGAAAGGGAAATGGTTTCGTCGAGCGCGCGGAAGGCGTTGCCGTTGTGGTTGGCGTGGTCGATGCGCCCGCCTTCGACCATCAGTACGAAGCCGTCGGGATTCTTCGACAGGGTACGGATGGCGGCGACGGTCATCTCCGACAGACTAGGTTCGCCGTCCGGGCCCCGGTTGCGGTCATGGTCGAACTGCATGTGGTCGGGTTCGAACAGGCCGAGGATCGCCGGGGCCCCGCTTGCCGCCTGGAATTGCCGGGTATTCCACACATAGGCGCCATCGGGATGCGCGCGTTGCCACTCGCCGACCAGATCGCGTCCGTCGAGACGCTGGCCGACCTTGTCGTCGTATTCGGGATCGCGTTGTTCGACCGTGGTGTATTCGCCGCGGCCACCGCCGAGGATCACGGTCGGACCGTGGCCGAAACGCGCCGATGAAATCAGCTGCTGGGCGATGTCCTTGCAGCCTTGCGCCTTTGCATCGGCGGGCAGGTCGGTGTCGTTTTCCCAGTTGCGATTGGGCGCATGCGCGTAGGTCGCCGCAGGCGTGGCGTGGGTCAGGCGCGCGGTGGTGACCACGCCGGTGGACAGGCCAGCACTATCGGCCAGCTCCAGCCAGCTCAGCAGCGGCTGCTTCAGGCTGGTGGCGCAATCGTCCTTGCGGCCGGAGACCACGCCGATCGCGCCCATGTGGCTCTTCACGCCGGTGGTGATCGCGGTCATCGTACCGGCCGAATCGGGCGTCTGCGAGTTGGTGTTGTAGGTCTTGCTCAACGCGGTATGGGGGAACGCTTCCCACGACAACTGGTTCTCTTCGCCCGGATTGCCCTTGCGCTGGCCTTCGAGGATGCGCGCCGCGGCGATCGTGGTCAGGCTCATGCCATCGCCGAGGAACAGGATCACGTTCCTGGCCCGCCCCTGCATTGCGCCGTTGCCGGCGGCGCGCGCGGCACCGCTGCGATACCACCAGGCGGGTGTTTCGCCAGTGGGGTGCTTCACTGCCGGGACAGAGATGACAGAGCTTGCCGGTTCGGCACGGCGTGCGGGGGTTGCGGCACAAGCGGCAAGCAGGCCGAGGGAAAGGCAGATCAGTACGGGGTACGGGCGAAGCATCATGTATTCCATGGTGGGCAAGGTTCGATTATGCCGTGGCCACAGCGTCCTGCCGGTGACGCTTCGCCATTCCAGCGCTGCCATCGCGCGATTCGATGGGCTGGGCTATCGTGCGCGCCTGCTCAAAGCGATTGAATGACATGAAATTGGTGGCTACCTGGTTCAGGATCCCGTTCTGGCAACGCGTGCTTGCCGGTTTCGTGCTCGGCGCGTTGGCTGGCTGGGCGTTCGGGCCCTCGGCGGCCATCTGGTTCGGGCCGCTGGGCGACCTGTACGTGACCTTGATCAAGATGATCGCGGTACCGCTGGTGTTTTTCGCGGTGATCAATGCGGTGAGCTCCTTGCATGGGCAGAAATCGATTGCCGCGCTTGCCGGGCGCACCTTCGCCTGGTTCGCGTTGACCGCGATCCTGGCGGTGGCGGTGGGCCTGTTTTTCGGACTGGTGATACGGCCGGGCGAAGGTGTCGGTGTGCTGCAGGTCGCTTCGGACTACAAGCAGAAAGAAGTGCCCGGCGTGCTCGACGTGCTTTTCAACCTGGTCCCAGGCAATGTCTTCCAGGCCCTGTCCGGCGCGGCCGCCTCCACGACCAGTGATGGCACCAGCGTGCTGGTGCCACGCAACGGCACAGTCTTGCAGGTGCTCTTTTTTGCAGGGCTGGTCGGGTTTGCATTCGTAAAGCTTGGCGAAAAAACCGCCGGCCTGCGCAAGCTTGCGGGGGAAGCCAGCGAGACCATGATCCAGATCACGCGTTTCGTGCTGGAGTTCACCCCGCTGGGCACGTTCGGGCTGATCGCGGCCCTGGTAGGTGGCTATGGTTTCGAGCAGCTGAAGCCACTGCTGACCTTCGTCATTGCGCTCTACGCGGCCTGTGCCTTCCACATTATCGTGGTCTACGGCGGCCTGCTGCTCGCGCATGGCCTGAACCCGCTGAAGTTCTTCCGTGGCGCCGCGCCGGCGATGCAAGTCGGGTTCGTGGCCTCGAGCAGTTTTGCGGCCATGCCGGCATCGCTGCGCAGCGTCGTCCACAACCACGGTGTCAATGTCGATTACGCGGCTTTCGCTGTCCCGCTCGGTGCCAGCGTCAAGATGGACGGCTGCGGCGCCATTTATCCGGCGTTGGCGGCGGTGTTCATCGCCCAGTACACCGGCATCGAGCTGTCGTGGTCCCAGTACCTGATCATTGCACTGGCGTCGGTGCTCGGAAGCTTCGGCACCGCCGGCGTGCCCGGCACGGCAGTGATCATGGCCACGGTGGTGCTCAGCGCGGCGAACCTGCCGCTGGAGGCGATCGGCTTCCTGTACGCAATCGACCGGATCCTGGACATGATGCGCACGCTTACCAACGTTACCGGGCAGATGCTGGTGCCGGTCTTGGTGGCCAAGGAAACCGGGATGCTGGACCGGAAGATCTACGATGCCGCCCCGACCAACCTGGGCATCGAGGACGATGCCCCGGCCGTGGAGAAAGCATCGTGAGTGCGACCGAAGGCTTACGCCTGGTCGAGCGATTCCCCGGCGTCGACGACTACCGGCGCCTGCGCAGTGCGACGGGACTCTCATCCAAGTCGACCGAAGCCGCCGTGCGCGGACTGGCCAATACCTTGTATGGCGTCAGCGTGATCGACGGTGATCGCGTCATCGGCATGGGCCGGATCATCGGCGATGGCGGGTGCTTCTTCGTCGTGGTGGATATCGCGGTCCAGCCCGAGTTCCAGAAGCGCGGCCTGGGCAAGCGGATCATGGACGCGCTGGATGCCTGGCTGCGCGCGAACGCACCGGCGTCTTCCAGTGTTTCGCTGTTCGCCGACGGCGATGCGAAGCATCTGTATGCGAAGTACGGCTTCGTCGAAACGGGCCCGGTTTCGGTAGGAATGGACTACACAATGAAAGCCCGCACAGTCAAACCCTGAGCGCGGCGGCGCCGGATCCGGATTCCCTGCGCGGCATCGCCAGCAATCCGGCGACTACCGCAAACGGTATCGGCAGCAACACACCGACCACGGTCATCCATCCGGGGTTCGGCATCAGCGTGGCGTAGACGATCACCGTGATCGTGAGGAGCGCGCCAATCACCAGCGCGGCGCCACCGCGATGGGATCGTGCGATCTTCGCCGCAGTCCACCCGCCCAGCAGGCCGGCCAACGCCCATCCACCCAGGATGCAGGCAATCGCCGTGGAGGGCGTGGCAGCGGCGTAGGCCGACAGCAATTCCGGCGTGACGAAATCGGCACGGGTCGGCAACGGATACAGTTTCGCGCTGGCGTACCAGCAACCCGTCAAAGTCAGGCTGGCGGCCAGCGCGCCAGTCATTGTTCCCAGAATCGTGCGTACCATCGCCTTGTTCTCCTTGCTTGCAACGGGATATTGCAAGGGGAGAAGCATGGCGCGACAGGAACGAGCTGGCAAGCTGTTGAGTGAGGACTGAGGACTGAGGAGTCAGCCGCTCTTCGGCTCTCGACTCATGCGTCGCTTTCCCAGGTGCACAAAGACTATGTGGGTACTTTTCCTGATTCAGCTAAGCGCGCGGCCAGCAAGGCGAGCGGAACCGGCAACACGATGCCGAACAAGTTCATCCATAGCGGATGCGCGATCACCATCGCATTCATCACCGTGCCAGCGACGATGAACAAGGCCACGGCCACGGCGGCGATCCGGCGATGCAGGGGACTGATCCGCGCGGCCAGCCAAGCGCCGAGAAGACTGCCCAGCGCCCAGCCGAATACCAGCCAGGCCTTCGCTGCGGGCGAGGACATCGCCACCAGCCTGGCCAGATCCGCTTCATTGTCCAGGCGCATTCCAGCCGGTAGTGGGAAGAACAGCAGCCCCACGGCTTCCACTGCGAAGATCACCAGCATCGCGGTGATCAGGCCGGCGACGATCGCAAGCAAGGTACGCAGCATTGGTTTGCTCCTGGTAGGTCGTGCGGGATCGCAGCACGCGGAGCATGACCTCAAGCCCGCGCCATCTCAAGCTGGCGTAACCTGTCGTTTACCGTCGAGGAACCACAACCAATGAGTGGCGAACAACGCGAACTGACTTTCCGTTTCCTGGCTGAGCCAACTGATGTCAACTATGGCGGCAAGGTCCATGGTGGCGTAGTGATGAAGTGGATCGACCAGGTCGGCTATGCGGCGGCAGTGGGTTGGAGCGGCCACTACAGCGTGACCGTGGCGGTGGGCGGGATCCGCTTCGTCGCTCCGATCCGGATCAGTGACCTGGTCACTGTCACCGCCACCCTGGTCTATACCGGTACCAGCAGCATGCATTTCGCCATCGACGTACGCGCGCGCGACCCGGGACTGGACGCAAGCCACGCGGAAAACCGCCTGTGCACGCATTGCATCATCGTGTTCGTGGCCCTGGATGGCGTGGAAGGCAAGCCGATGCCGGTACCGGCTTGGAAGCCGGAGACCGAAGACGACCACCTGCTGGCCGAATATGCCACCAAGGTGATGGAACTGAGCAAGGGCATCGAACAGACCTTCGTCCATTACGAGGAAGCGAGCACGAAGGAAGCTGAAACGAAAAAGACCGCGGGTTAGGCGGCCTTCGGATTCGCGAGTAGCTTGCGTCGCTTACATGGTCACGCGGCGCGCCTGCATGAACTTGGCGCTCCAGTAACCGGTGACCAGGCTGTCCACGCGCACGTCCTTGCCGGTGCTGGGCGAATGCAGGAAGCGGCCTTCGCCGACGTAGATGCCCACATGGTTGACCCGGCCGGAATGGCCGAAGAACACCAGGTCGCCCTGTTTCAGCTCTTCGCGGTTCCTGATCAGTTCGGCGTCGCTATTGCTGGCCATGTCGCGGGAAACGCGCGGCAGGTCGATGCCCAATGCGGTGCGGAACACATAGCCGACCAGGCCGCTGCAGTCGAAACCGCTGTCGGGCGAGGTGCCTCCCCAGCGATAAGGCGTACCCAGCAGGGTCAGCGCACGCTTGAGTACGGACTGGACCTTGCCACCGGACTCGGCCTGGGTGATCGCGCCGCTCTTGGTGAGGTCGTAATTGGCCAACAGGCGGCTGAGGTCGCCGGCAAACATCGCCGAGCGGTCCAGCATCGGCATGCTGTCGCTGGCGGCCAGACGGGGAAGCAGCGCAGTGAGGGTGGCGGCGGCGGCTTCAGTAGCCTTCTGGCGGACGCTGTTCGAGACGCTGGCTGCCGCTTCGGGCGGGGCATCGGCGATGACTGCATCGCCAGTCAGCGCTATAGCGGGTTTGGCAATGGGTTCGGGAGTGATGCTAGCGGGAGCGGTCTGGGCCTGTGCGCAAAGGCTGGTCAGGCATAGGGCGGCGGCGCAGAAGAGGGAGCGGGGCGCGCTCCGAAGCAGGGAGCGGCGGGCGGCGGGCAGGCCTTTTGGCAGGTCGTCGGTCGTCACGCGGAAGTCTGTTTAGCGGGCAAGGGACGGATGATGCCGTCATATGTCCTTCACAAGGTTCAAATTTCGTTAGCTGGGCGTGAAACAGAAGCGATAAAGGTCACACTTCAGTGCAGCACCCGTGTGGCGCCTGAATAGTGGTCCCGCCAGTAAGCGCCGTCCAGCTGGTCCAGGCGGACCGTGCCGCCGGTGCTTGGGGCATGCACGAAGCGTCCTTCCCCCACGTAGATACCAACGTGACTGACGCTGCCCTTGCTGCCGAAGAACACCAGATCGGCGGCGGCCAGCTTCTCCGGGGCGATCCGCGGGCCCTGCACCTGGGCCAGCTCGCGCGAGGTGCGCGGCAACCGCAGGTCCAGCATGTCCCGGTACACATAGGTCACCAGGCCGCTGCAATCGAAACCTGACTGCGGGGTATTGCCGCCGTAGAGATAAGGCGTGCCGACCAGACCAATGGCTCGCATCAGCACCGCGTTGGCTGCTGCCGGATCGGCAGGCCGGACCTGCGGCCACTGCCGTTGGGCAACCGGAGCGGGCTTCGAAGGGCGGACGTTGTTGTCGGCGCCGCAAGCACTCAGCAGCATGCCAACGCCGGCCAATATGGCGAACAGGAGCCCGCGGCGACCCGTGGAGCGGGCGGCAACTGGCGTGGAACCGGGCAAGCCGGGATAATGCGCGGCCTTCATTGCGGCCAATCTTGACCGCAATCCCCCATGGCCTACAAGCCATCCCTTCGCTGTCGCCCCTGGTTGTGGGGCGCAGCCCAGCCAGAGCCGAGCATGAAAATCGCAAAAGACAGCGTGGTCCGTTTCCACTACACCGTGTCGGAAGTGGGCCAGGAAGCGCTGGAGAGTTCAAACGACCGTGAGCCGCTGGCCATCCTCTACGGCCACGGCAACATCATTCCCGGCCTGGAGACGGCAATGCTGGACCGCGAAGCCGGCGAAAGTTTCGGCGTCGACGTGTCGGCAGCCGATGCCTATGGCGAGAAGCGCGAAGGCCTCGGCCAGCGCGTGCCCAAGAAGCATTTCGGCGCGCAGAAGCTCGAGCCGGGCATGCAGGTCGTGCTGCAGACCAACTTCGGTCCGCGCGCGGTGACCATCCAGAAAGTCGGCATGAGCGTGGTCGACGTCGACCTCAACCACCCGATGGCCGGCAAGGACCTGCATTTCGACGTGGAGATCGTGGAAGTGCGCGAAGCCAGCGCCGAGGAAATGGAACACGGCCACGTGCATGGCGACGGCGGCCATCAGCACTGAGTGCGTCGCATGCGATGCCACGGACGGCCCGCTTCGGCGGGCCGTCTGCATTTTCATCGCACCGATCCTCATACAACAGATTCGAATACATTCGATCCGAATACACTAGTGCGATGAATCCCCCACGCGATGACGTCCTGGTGATTGGCGGCGGTGTGATCGGCCTGGCCACGGGGCTGGCGCTGATCGAAGCCGGTCGCAGTGTGCGCATACTCGAAGCCGGCGTGGTCGGCAGCGGTGCCTCGCACGGCAATTGCGGCACCCTCACTCCCAGCCACGCGCCGCCCCTGGCCGCGCCGGGCATGGTCGCGCGAGGCCTGCGCTGGATGTTCACCCCCGACGCGCCGCTGTACCTGAAGCCACGACTGGATCCTATGCTGTGGCGCTGGCTGGCGCACTTTGCCGCGCGCTGCAACATGCAGGACTGGCGACAAAGCACGCATTCGCGTTCGGCGATTCTCAACGACTCGCGCAGCCGGCTCGCCGATTGGGTGGATCGCTACGCATTGCGTTGTGAGTTCGCCGAGGAAGGGCTGGACTACGTGTTCCGCGAGCAGGCCAACTTCGATCATTACGCGCATGAATGCGAACTGCTGCGCGAGTTCGGAATCGTCAGCGAGACGTTCAATGGCGATGCCTATCTGCGCGACGAACCGGCACTGAAGGCGGGTGTAGTCGGTGCGGTCCGCTTCCCGGGCGATGGGCGTCTGCGCCCGGACCGCTACGTCGCCGAGCTGGCAAGAGCAGTGCGCGAACGCGGCGGGGTGATCGAAGAAAACTGTCTGGTCGAATCGCTGCAGGATTCCGCGGAGGGCGTGACCGTGGGCACCAGTCCCGGTTCCCGCATGGGCAGCGAGGCTGTCATTGCGTTGGGCTCGTGGTCGCCACAACTGGCGCGGACCTTGGGCATCGGCCTGCCGATCCAGCCCGGCAAGGGCTATTCGATCACCTATTCGCGACCCGCACTCGTGCCCCGGCGGCCGATGGTGCTGAAGGACCGCCAGGTGTGCGTGACGACCTGGGATAGCGGATTCCGCCTGGGCAGTACCATGGAATTTTCCGGTTACGACCAGACCCTCAACGCCACGCGGCTGGCTGCACTGGAACGCGGCGCCCGCGAATACCTGCATGAACCCGTCGGCGCTACGGTGCAAGAACGCTGGTACGGCTGGCGCCCCATGACCTGGGACGACCTGCCGATACTCGGGCGGGCACCGCGCCACCAGCATGTCTGGCTGGCCACCGGCCACGGCATGCTGGGAGTCAGCATGAGTGCGGCAAGCGGGCAGTTGATGGCCGACCTGATCAGTGGAAGACCTACCGCGATCGATCCGGCGCCGTATCGAATGGAGCGTTTTCAATGAGCAATGACAAGTCTGGCTACGACTACGACCTTGTGGTTATCGGCGGCGGTTCCGGTGGCCTGGCCGGCGCCTTCCGCGCAGCCTCGCACGGCGCGCGCGTGGCTCTGCTGGAGCCGGGTGAATTCGGCGGTACCTGCGTCAATGTCGGCTGCGTACCGAAGAAGGCGATGTGGCTGGCGGCCGAATTGTCGCAGCGCATCGACCTGGCTTCGCGGTTGGGATTCGACCTGGCGCCGCCGAAATTCGACTGGCGTGAATTCATCGTCCATCGTCAGCGCTATATCGCCGGCATCCACGACAGCTATCGCAAGCGCCTGGATGCGGCAGGCATCGTGCACTTGCCCTGTCGTGGGCATTTCGTCGATGCGCATACGCTGGAAACCCCGCAAGGCATGCGGGTCACGGGTGCGCACGTGCTGGTCGCCACGGGCGGCAGGCCCAGACGTCCCGATATTCCCGGTGCCGAACTGGGACTGGTTTCCGACGACTTCTTCAATCTTTGCGATGCGCCCGAGCGCGTCGCGATCGTCGGCGGGGGCTATATCGCCGTCGAGCTAGCGGGCGTGCTGCAGGCGTTGGGCAGCAAGGTGCAATTGTTCGTGCGCGGCAAGCGCCTGCTCGACTCGTTCGACAGCGAACTTGCCGACCAGCTTGCGGAAAACCTCAGGCAACATGGCATCCATTGCCATTTCGAACATCACATTGCGTCACTTGCGCAGGCGGGCGAACAAAGAGTCTTGCATGAGCGCGGGGGCCAGGTCAGCGAAGCCTTCGATAGTGTGATCTTCGCCACCGGCCGCACGCCCAACAGCTTTGAACTCGGCCTGGAAGGCGTGGGGGTGGCGATAGATGGCAGCGGTTTCATCACTGTCGACGAATACCAGGATACCGGTGTCGCCAACGTGCATGCGGTCGGCGATGTTTCCAGTGCGCTCGCACTCACTCCGGTGGCAATCGCAGCTGCGCGTCGCTTGATGGACCGCCTGTTTGGCGGCAAACCTGGCGCGAAACTCGATTACGAAGATATCGCCACGGTGATATTCGCCCATCCCCCGTTGGGCATGGTTGGCCTTACCGAGGTCGCAGCGCGTGCGCGCCATGGCGACGATGTGAAGACCTATACCACCCGTTTCCGACCCATGCTGCACGCGTTGGCGGATTCGCCGCAGCGCAGCCTGTTCAAGCTGGTCTGCGTTGGCGAAGAAGAGCATGTGATCGGCATCCATCTGCTGGGCGACGGCGTGGACGAGATGCTGCAGGGCTTCGCGGTGGCCCTGAAGAAGGGCATCACCAAGCGCGACCTGGACGACACCATGGCCATTCACCCGACTTCCGCCGAGGAAGTAGTGCTGATGCGCTGAAATCCCGTATGGAGCTGTTGAGTCGTGGGAGCAGCGTCACCCCAAAGGACTTCCTTTGGGGCATCCCCCAAGAGGACTTCCTGCGGGGCGTAAGCTGCGAAGGGATAGCGCGACTTCTTTCGCGACTTGCGTCGCTCCCACAACAGCCTCTACGTACAATGCGCGAATGGACACCTACACCCTGCACCGCGGCACCGCGCCGCTGCTGATCAGCCTGCCGCATGACGGCACCAGCGTTCCCGAACGCATTGCCGTGCGCTTGACCGATTCGGCGCGCCGCGTTCCTGATACCGATTGGCATGTATCCAGGCTCTACGACTTCGCCCGCGAGCTCGGCGCTTCGATGATCGTGCCGAAATATTCGCGCTATGTAATCGACTTGAATCGGCCCGACGACGACATATCGCTGTATCCGGGGCAGAACACGACCGGGCTCTGCCCACACGTGCAGTTCAGTGGCGAACCTGTCTATCTGGACGGGCAGGGTCCGGACGAAATCGAGGTCGCTGGTCGCATCGAACACTATTGGCGCCCCTACCATCGCGCATTGGCCGGTGAGTTGCAGAGGATCCACGCGCAACATGGCCGCGCCTCCCTGTGGGAAGGGCATTCCATCCGCGGCGTGGTGCCGTTCCTGTTCGACGGGCGGTTGCCCGATTTGAACCTGGGTACGGCGGCCGGGACAAGTTGTTCCCCGTCGTTGCAGTCGCGCCTGGAAGCGGTGCTCGCATCGCAGGACAGCCATGACTTCGTCGTCAATGGGCGCTTCAAGGGGGGCTATATCACCCGCGAGTACGGCGACCCCGCCAAGGGCGTCGATGCCGTGCAACTGGAAATCAGCCAGCGTATCTACATGGACGAGAACAGCTTCGAGTGGGAGCAGGAAAAAGCCGCGCGCATCCAGGTCGTACTACGCGAGCTGATCGGCCAGATGCTGGCATGAGCGAAGAGGCGGCAGTTCCGGACGAGGCGCCGCACGTAGAAACCCGAGCCGAACCGCCGACTCGCCCGGGCCATCCCTGGTCGGGCGTGGGCCTGGCCCTGTTCGGAGCCGTCGCGTTTTCCGGCAAGGCCATCATCGTCAAGCTTGGTTATCGGCTTGGCGCCGATGCCATCACCCTGCTGGCGCTGCGCATGCTGGTCGCGCTGCCGTTCTTCGCACTGATGGCGTGGTGGGCCAGGCGCGATGCGCAACGTTTCCGTTTGCGTGGAAACGATCGCTGGAAAGTCATCGGCCTGGGTTTCAGCGGCTATTACCTGGCGAGTTTCCTCGACTTCGCCGGATTGCAGTACATCACTGCGACGCTCGAACGGCTGATTCTGTACCTGACTCCGACCCTGGTCCTGCTGATAGGCATGGTGCTGTTCCGGCGCAGGCCTGCACGCAGGCAGCTGCTGGCGCTGGCCATCAGCTATGCGGGCGTCGTACTTGCATTCGCACACGACCTGCAGGCGGGCAGCGACGGTATCGCGCTCGGCGGGCTGCTCGTCTTCCTCAGTGCGCTCAGCTATGCCACCTATCTGGTGGGCAGCGGCGAAGTGGTGGCCCGGGTCGGCGCGGTGCGACTGACCGCGTACGCCAGTGCCGTCGCCGCCGCCTTCTGCGTCGCTCATTTCCTCGTGGCCAGGCCATGGCATTCCTTATTGGAATTGCCAGCCGACGTTTACTGGCTGTCGCTGCTCAACGGAACGCTATGCACGGTGCTGCCGGTGTTGGCCACGATGATGGCGGTGCAGCGGTTGGGCTCGGCAATGGCATCGCAGATCGGGATGGTCGGCCCGGTCTCGACTATCGTCATGAGCCTGCTGATCCTGGGCGAACCCATGGGAATCTGGCAGGTCGTCGGCACGGTGCTGGTGATGCTGGGTGTGTTCACAGTGACCCGGCCGGCGAAATAGTCAGCCGCTCGAAGCCGGACCTTGGAGGCAAGCTGCCCGGGAAAATTTCCGTGGCGAGGTTATGTGTGCCTTCGCCATGCGCGGCCAGGGCGATCCACCATTCAAACTTCCAGTGAGGCCAGGTCGCCCTTCTGCTCCAGCCACGCCTTGCGATCACCAGCGCGCTTCTTTGCCAGCAACATGTCCATCAGCGAACGTGTATCGCTGTCGTCCTCGTTGGTCAGTTGCACCAGCCGGCGCGTGTCCGGGTGGATGGTGGATTCGCGCAGCTGCGAGGGGTTCATTTCGCCCAGGCCCTTGAAGCGGGTGACGTTGACCGCGCCCTTGGCGCCCTTCTTCGAGCCCGCCTCGCGCTCGATCTTCTCCAGCAGCAGGCGCTTTTCTTCCTCGTCCAGCGCGTAGTAAACCTGCTTGCCCACATCTACGCGGAACAAGGGCGGCATCGCCACGAAGATGTTGCCGGCCTGGACAAGCGCGGGGAAATGCTTGAGGAACAGTGCGGTCAGCAGCGTCGCGATATGCAGTCCGTCGGAATCCGCATCCGCCAGGATCACCACCTTGCCGTAGCGCAGGCCGCTGATGTCGTCCTTGCCCGGGTCGCAGCCGATGGCGATGGCCAGGTTGTGCACTTCCTCGGAAGCCAGGACCGATGTGCTTGCGACTTCCCAGGTGTTGAGGATCTTGCCGCGCAACGGCAGGATCGCCTGGAAATCCTTGTCGCGCGCCTGCTTGGCGCTACCGCCGGCCGAGTCGCCTTCGACCAGGAACAATTCGGTGCGCGACAGGTCCTGGGAAATGCAGTCGGCGAGTTTGCCCGGCAGGGCAGGGCCCTGGGTGACTTTCTTGCGCACGATCTGCTTTTCGGTCTTCAGACGCGCGCTGGCACGCTCGATGGCCAGCTGGGCGATGCGCTCGCCGAAATCGGTGTGCTGGTTCAGCCATAGCGAAAACGCATCATGCGCGGCGCCTTCGATGAAGCCGGCCGCCTGGCGAGAGCTCAGGCGCTCCTTGGTCTGGCCGCTGAACTGGGGGTCGGTCATCTTCAGCGAAAGCACGAAGGCCACGCGATCCCACACGTCCTCCGGCGCCAGCTTCACCCCGCGCGGCAACAGGTTGCGGAAATCGCAGAACTCGCGCAGCGCATCGGTCAGGCCGCTGCGCAGGCCGTTCACGTGGGTGCCGTGCTGCGCGGTGGGAATCAGGTTGACGTAGCTTTCCTGCACTAGTTCGCCATCGGGAATCCAGGCCACGGCCCAGTCCACGATTTCGTTCTGCTTGGACAACTGGCCAACGAACAGTTCCGGCGGCAACAGTTCGCGACCTTGCAGTTCGCCCAGCAGATAATCACGCAGGCCATCACGGTAATGCCATTCGTCGCGCTCGCCACTGGCCTCGTCGAACAGCTTCACGGTCAAACCGGGGCACAGTACTGCCTTGGCCCGCAGCAAATGTTTCAGTGCGCGCAGGTTGTATTTGGGCGTATCGAAATACTTGGGGTCGGCCCAGAAGCGCAGCCGCGTGCCGGTGTTCTTCTTGCCCACCGTGTTGACCACTTCCAGCTTCGATGCCGCGTCGCCGTCGCGGAATTCCATGCGGTATTCATTGCCGTCGCGCTTGATGAAGAGTTCCACCTTCCTGGACAGCGCATTGACCACACTGACACCCACGCCATGCAGGCCCCCGCTGAAGGTGTAATTGCGGTTGTTGAACTTGCCGCCTGCATGCAGCCGGGTCAGGATCAGTTCCACGCCGGAAATCTTCTCTTCCGGATGGATGTCCACCGGCATGCCGCGCCCGTCGTCGCTGACTTCGCAGCTACCGTCCTTGAACAGGGTCACCTCGATGCCGCTGGCATGGCCGGCCAGGGCCTCGTCCACCGCGTTATCGATGACTTCCTGGGCCAGGTGGTTGGGACGGGTGGTGTCGGTATACATGCCTGGACGGCGTTTGACCGGGTCCAGGCCGGAAAGGACTTCGATGTCCGCGGCGTTGTATCGGGTATTCATGGGGCGATATTCATGGATTTGGTTGCGATTTTCAGGCGGCGACTGCAGCTACGAAGTGTGCGGCTTGGCGATTTTTTTTGCACGTTCAGTGGCAGGTGGGCCGCAGTGGGCTATTTTCCGCTTTGGCTGGACACCAAGCCGGTCGTACACGGGAGAATCCAATGAACAAGCGCAACATCCTGATCCTGGGCGTCATCGCCAGTGCCGTGATCGCGGCAGCGACCGCCTGGGCGCAGTCGGGCAGCGCCGACGCTGACAAGGCCTCAACCAGCACCCAGAGCGCCGAGCCGCAGTCTGACGCCGACAAGAAAGCCCAGCGCCGCGCCAAGAACGAGGCTGCCGCAGCCGCACGCAAGGCAAAGGGCGAGGCGGCGGGCAATTCCGGCAAGGAAGAAGAGGAAGAAGAGCGCAAGAAGCCCTGAGCGTCGGCGTTGTCTCGGTCATTTTCGGCAAAAAACAGGTTTTTAGGGCGGCTTTTCGCCCGCACGCGCCCCGCTTAGTCGGGGCGTCGTGTTTTGCACGCTGCACAACCGTCGCGTATGTAGAGGAAACCGGCCCGGGCCTGTAAACTATCGCTTTCCGGAGCCCCGTCCATGACTCCCCCTGCTGTAACCCCACTTGTTTTCGTTACCGGCGGTGTAGTGTCCTCGCTAGGCAAGGGCATCGCCGCCGCTTCTCTTGCCTCCATCCTTGAAGCCCGTGGCCTGCGGGTCACGATGATGAAGCTGGATCCGTACATCAACGTCGATCCGGGCACCATGAGCCCGTTCCAGCATGGCGAGGTCTACGTTACCGACGACGGCGCCGAAACCGACCTGGACCTGGGCCACTACGAGCGCTTTGTGCGCACGCGCCTGAGCCGCAAGAACTCCATCACCACCGGTCGCATCTACGAGAACGTGATCCGCAAGGAGCGCCGCGGCGACTACCTGGGCGCCACCGTGCAGGTGATCCCGCATATCACCGACGAGATCAAGCGCTGCATCGATGAGGCCACGTCGGGTTTCGATGTCGCGCTGGTGGAAATCGGCGGCACCGTCGGCGATATCGAATCGTTGCCGTTCCTGGAAGCGATCCGCCAGATCCGCACCGAGCGTGGCCAGGACAAGGCCTTGTTCATGCACCTGACCCTGGTGCCGTACATTGCCGCCGCCGGCGAGCTGAAGACCAAGCCCACCCAGCACTCGGTCAAGGAGCTGCGTTCCATCGGCATCCAGCCCGATGTGCTGCTGTGCCGCAGCGAGCAGCCGTTGCCGGACTCGGAACGACGCAAGATCGCCTCGTTCACCAATGTCTCCGAGCGTGCGGTGATTGCTGCACGCGACGTGGATGTGCTCTACAAGATCCCCCTGTACCTGCATGAGCAGGGCCTGGACGAGATCGTGGTCAACCAGCTGAAATTGCCGGTAGCCGGCCCCGCCGACCTGTCGGAATGGGAGGCGGCGGTTGATGCCACGCTCAATCCACTGGACGAAGTGACCATTGCCGTGGTCGGCAAGTACGTGGACCACAAGGACGCGTACAAATCCGTCGGCGAGGCGTTGAAGCACGGCGGTCTGCGCCAGCGCACCCGTGTGAATCTGAAGTGGCTGGAGGCGCAGGAGCTGGAAGGCGGAGACATGTCCGCGCTGCAGGACGTCGACGGCATCCTCGTGCCGGGCGGTTTCGGCGACCGCGGTTTCGAAGGCAAGGTGGTCAGCGCACGCTTTGCGCGCGAAAACGGCGTGCCGTACTTCGGCATCTGTTACGGCATGCAGGCGGCGGTCGTGGACTATGCGCGCAATGTCCTGGGCATGGCCGACGCCAACAGCACCGAAAACGACAAGCTATCCACGCATCCGGTGATCGGCCTGATTACCGAATGGCGTACGGCGACCGGCGATGTGGAGAAGCGCGACGAGCGCACCGACCTGGGCGGCAGCATGCGCCTGGGCCTGCAGGAAGCACGCCTCAAGCCGGGAACCCTGGCCCGCGAGTTGTACGGCAAGGACGTGGTCGCCGAGCGCCATCGCCATCGTTACGAATTCAACAACCGCTACCGCACCCAGATGGAAGACGCAGGCTTGGTGATTTCTGCCAAGTCGATGGACGACCTGCTGGTGGAAATGATCGAGTTGCCGCGCACGGTGCACCCGTGGTTCCTGGCCTGCCAGGCGCATCCCGAGTTCCTGTCCACCCCGCGTGACGGGCACCCGCTGTTCGTCGGTTTCATCCGTGCGGCGCGCGAAATGAAGGCCGGCGGGAAGCTGCTCAAGGAAGCGCGAGCGTGAAGGGTTCGTGTGGGAGGGGCGTCAGCTCCGACGCTCTTTCATTCTTCCGGCCGGGGCTGACACCCCTCCCACAAAAAGGTTGCATGCATGAAACTCTGTGACTTCGAGGTCGGGCTTGACAAACCTTTCTTCCTCATCGCCGGCCCCTGCGTGATCGAATCGATGCAACTGCAGCTCGATGTCGCCGGCAAGCTGAAGGAAATCACTGGCAGGCTGGGGATCAACTTCATCTTCAAGTCCAGTTTCGACAAGGCCAACCGCACTTCTGGCACCAGCTTCCGCGGCCCCGGGGTCGAAGAGGGCCTGAAGGTACTGGCCGAAGTGAAGAAGCAGATTGGCGTGCCGGTACTGACCGACGTGCACGAATACACGCCGCTGGGGGAAGTGGCTTCGGTGGTTGATGTTTTGCAGACCCCCGCGTTCCTGTGCCGGCAAACCGATTTCATCCACAAGGTCGCCAGCGCCGGCCGCCCGGTCAACATCAAGAAAGGCCAGTTCCTGTCGCCGTGGGAAATGAAGCACGTCACCAACAAGGCCAAGGCCACCGGCAACCAGCAGATCATGGTCTGCGAACGCGGCGCCAGCTTCGGCTACAACAATCTTGTTTCCGACATGCGCTCGCTCAGCGTCATGCGCGACACCGGCTGTCCCGTGGTGTTCGATGCCACCCATTCGGTGCAGCTGCCCGGCGGCATGGAAGGCAAGTCCGGCGGCCAGCGCGAGTTCGTGCCGGTGCTGGCGCGTGCCGCGATGGCCGTCGGCATCGCCGGCATCTTCATGGAAACCCATCCCAAGCCGGAAGAAGCACTGTCCGATGGCCCAAATGCGTGGCCGCTGGGCAAGATGGAAGCGTTGCTGGAAACGCTGATGGCGCTGGACAGCATTACCAAGAAAAACGGGTTCCTTGAGAGCACGGTCTGATGAAGCTTCCCCAAGGGCGCACGCACCCATGAATTGGCTTGGCTCCCTCGCCACACTGGCTATTCTCGCTGCTGGGTCTGCGGATGTGTTGGCTTGTCGAAGGATCCCGCCGATCATAATCCCGTCGAACAGCGAACTGGCAGCAGGTTCCGAACTTGTATTTATTGCCCGTATTGAACGTGTATTGCCGCTCGGCATTGCGGATGATGAGCTTGTTCGAAGCGGCTTTGCCAACGTACCCACGAATACCCCGATCCGTATGCTGACAGCCTCGACCGAATTTTCTTTCGTGCGTAGCTTGAAGGGCGCGCCGTTGATGCACTCCATGATGGAGAGCGCCACGACCAGTTGCGGCACCATTCTGCAAGAAGGTAGCGAGTACCTGATATTTGCGAATAATCCCGCTTCTGCCGACGATGAAGTCGTGCCGCTACGTGGCACTTTCAAGCTGGACGGAAGCCAGCAAGCGCAGGCCAGTCTCGCTGAAGTCGAATCCTCCTTTTCCTTTCCCCACTCCGTGCAGCCATGACCTCAATCTCCAAGATCCACGCCCGCGAAATCCTCGATAGTCGCGGCAATCCCACCCTCGAAGCCGAAGTCACGCTGGAAGATGGCTCGTTCGGCCGGGCCTTGGTCCCGTCTGGCGCTTCCACTGGTTCCAAGGAAGCGGTCGAATTGCGCGACGGCGACAAGACCCGCTACCTGGGCAAGGGCGTGCTGCACGCGGTCGCCAATGTCAACGGCGCCATCGCAACCGCGCTGAAGGGCTTCGACGCGACCGATCAGGAAGGGCTCGATCGCCGCCTGATCGATATCGACGGCACCGAGAACAAGGGCCGCTTGGGCGCCAACGCGCTGCTCGGCGTTTCCCTGGCCAATGCCCACGCGATGTCCGCCTCGAAGAAAATGCCGCTGTGGCAGCACCTTGCCAACGGCAACGACGTGGTCCTGCCGGTGCCGATGATGAACATCATCAACGGCGGCGCGCATGCCGACAACAACGTCGACCTGCAGGAATTCATGGTGTTGCCAGTCGGCTTCGACACGTTCGCTGAGTCGCTGCGCGCCGGCACGGAGATATTCCATGCATTGAAGTCGGTGCTCAAAGGCCACGGTTTGAGTACGGCGGTGGGCGACGAAGGCGGTTTCGCCCCCGACCTGCGCAGCAACGTCGAGGCGCTGGACACGATCCTGGAAGCGATCGGCAAGGCTGGCTACAAGGCCGGCGAGGACATCCTGCTGGGCCTGGACGTAGCGTCCACCGAGTTCTACGAGAACGGCAAGTACCACCTGATGGGCGAGGGCAAGCGCCTGACCTCGGAGCAGTTCACCGATTTCCTGGCTGGCTGGGCGGCCGAATATCCGATCATCACCATCGAAGACGGCATGGCCGAGGACGACTGGGCTGGCTGGAAGCTGCTCACCGATCGTCTGGGCAGCAAGGTGCAGCTGGTCGGCGACGACCTGTTCGTCACCAATCCTAAAATCTTCAAGCAGGGCATCGAATCAGGCACCGCCAACGCGATCCTGATCAAGGTCAACCAGATCGGCACGTTGACCGAAACGCTGGAGGCCATTTCCATGGCCCACCACGCCAACTATGCGGCCATCGTCTCGCACCGATCCGGCGAAACCGAAGACACCACCATTGCCGACATCGCCGTTGCCACCACCGCGACCCAGATCAAGACCGGCTCACTGTGCCGCAGCGACCGCGTGGCCAAGTACAACCAGCTGCTGCGGATCGAGGAAATGCTGGGCAAGAGCGCGCGCTACGCCGGGCGCGACGCCTTCGTTTCGCTAAAGCGATAGGCGATGCGACGACTGCTGCTGCCGATGCTGTTGTTGGCCCTGGTGCTGGGCTGGTTGCAGTACCGCCTGTGGTTCGGCGAAGGCAGCTGGGGTGAGGTGAACGGGTTGCAGAACCATGTAGCCCAGCAGAAGCACGAAAACCATGGGCTGCAGGAGCGCAACAACGAACTCGCGGCGGAAGTGGAGGATCTCAAATCCGGCGAAGCCGCGGTGGAGGAACGTGCGCGCAGCGAACTGGGCATGATCAAGCCAGGTGAGAAGTTCTACCGGGTAGTCGAATCGACGTCATCCCCGGCACCGGTGAATGAACAAACCCAGGCCGGCACGGATGCGGAGCCGCAACGCTGATGCCCGGGATCTGGGCGGTGGTGCCTGCCGCGGGTCGCGGCACACGCTTTGGCGGCGAAGTGCCGAAACAGTATCTCGTCGCTGCTGGCCTGCCGCTGATCGCGCATACCCTGGCGGCGCTGCTGGCGCATCCGGCGATTGAAGGGGCGATGGTCGCGATTTCGGACAATGATCCCGATTGGCCTGGCTGGACGTCCTTCCTTGAAAAACCCGTGCTGACCTGCACTGGTGGTGCGACGCGCGCGCATTCGGTATCCGCTGCGCTGGATGCCTTGCCGGTGGACGTGAAGGCCGACGATTTCGTGCTGGTGCACGACGCGGCCCGGCCCAACCTGGGCCAGAACGATCTGCAACAGCTGCTGGAACGGGGCCGCAATGATCCGGTCGGTGCGATCCTGGCGGCGCCGGTTCGCGACACGCTCAAGCGCGCAGGCGACGACGGCGGCATCGATGGAACCGAACCACGGGCGCGTTTGTGGCGTGCGCTGACTCCCCAGTTGTTCCGTCGCCTGCAACTGGCGAAAGCGCTCGAGGAAGCCGCCAAGGCCGGCGTCGAAGCAACTGATGAATCGATGGCGATGGAGCTGCAGGGCCTTCGTCCGCTATTGATCGAGGGCAGCGAAGAAAACTTCAAGATCACCACCCCAGCGGACCTGGCACACTTCGAGTTCATACTCTCCCGGCGCTCCTACCCCCTGGTTTTCGACGACAACAAGCGGTATTTATTCCATGCACAGATCCTTGAACATCCGCATCGGCCAAGGCATCGACGTGCATGCCTTTGGCCCGGGCGACCACGTCATGCTGGGCGGTATCCGCGTGCCGCACGATCGGGGCGTCGAAGCACATAGCGACGGCGACGTGGTTATCCATGCCTTGTGCGACGCGATGCTCGGGGCACTGGCGCTGGGCGATATCGGCGCGCATTTCCCGCCTTCGGATCCGCAGTGGAAAGATGCCGACAGTCGCGCCTTCCTGCGCCACTGCCACGTGCTGCTGGGTGAGCGCGGCTGGAGTGTGGGCAATGCCGACATCACCGTGGTCTGCGAACGGCCCAAGGTCGGGCCCTATGCGCAGGCAATGCGCGCGCAACTGGCTGATGACCTGGGCATCGACCTGGGCAACATCGGGATCAAGGCCACCACCAGCGAGAAGCTTGGTTTCACCGGTCGTGGCGAAGGCATCGCCGCGCAGGCGGTGGTGTTGCTGGTTTCAACGGCAAGTCCGGCGGCGTGAGCGAAGACCTGCCCAGCGCTTTTGGCGCGGCGGTGCTGAGTGCCCGGATCCGCACCACGCCGGAGGATTTCCGGGTCGAGGAGATGGACGCGTTCGAGCCCACTGGCGAAGGCGAGCACCTGCTGCTGACTATCGAGAAACGTGGCTTGAACACGGCAGCCGTGGCCAAGCACATTGCGGCCTGGGCAGGGTTGCCGGAGATGGCGATCGGCTATGCAGGTATGAAGGACCGGCACGCGGTGACCCGCCAGCGTTTCAGCGTGCACCTGCCCAAGCGCGTGGCGCCGGCGCTTGCGCTGCTGCAGGCGGAAGATCCCGGTCCGGGCTCGGGACCGTACCTTCGGGTGATCGATGCCACCTGGCACAACCGCAAGCTGCCGCGCGGCGCGCTGGCCGGCAACCGCTTCGCCCTGGTGTTGCGCGACGTGCAAGGCGATCCTGCGGTCATCGACACGCGACTGGCGCAGATTGGCGCGCGCGGCTTGCCCAACTGGTTTGGCGAACAGCGGTTCGGTCGCGATGGCGGCAATATCGCGGCGGCATTGTCGATGTTCGCCGGCAGGCGCGTGAGCCGCGACCAGCGCTCCATCCTGCTGTCGGCGGCGCGGTCGGAATTGTTCAATCGCGTTCTTGCCGCACGGGTGCGCGAGGCAAGCTGGGACCAAGCCCTGGATGGTGAGGTCTGGGTGCTTTCCGGCAGCCGCAGCGTGTTCGGACCGGAACCCTGGAGCGAGGCGTTGGGCTCGCGTCTGGTCCGTTTCGACATTCATCCGAGTGGCCCGTTGTGGGGCGCGGGTGAATTGCGCAGCACCGGCAGCTGTGCGGAAACGGAACTGGCTGCACTCCAAGGCGATGATGCGATGGCCCTGCGCACCGGGTTGGAAGCGGCTGGATTGAAGCACGAACGCAGGGCGTTGCGACTGGTCGCTGATGGTCTGGCGTGGCAGTGGCAGGAGGACAGGGGCCTGCGCCTGGAGTTCTCGCTACCGCCGGGGTGCTACGCAACCGCCTTGCTCCAGGAGCTTGGCCGCGCCACCGATGGTTCCCGGATGCAATGCCACTCGTCGGAAAGTCCGGATGAGCACGGTCAAGGCCCTTCAGTCGGCGTATAAGCCGAACTAGGCACCAGGATGATGCCTGCTTCAACGGCCCAGGAAGCCGCTGCCCGTTTGCATCTATCTTCGGAGGGAATCGTCATGAAAGCTTTTTCGAGCCTCACGGTTGTTTCGTTGCTACTCCTGCTGTTGACGGCTTGCGCCAGTACCGGGACCGCCTATGAGAAGGCGCCGGCACAGCATGAAAACGTAGTCACCGACACCCAGTATGTTGCGGTGGTCGAGTACATTGCCAAACACCGTGGCACCCGGGTCATGTGGGTCAATCCGCCGAAGAAGCGGATCGCCGAGCCGGTAGCCTCGGCTCAATAGCCGGCCCGCGGGAAATCATGAAGCGCGGTTGAGCGTCAATGCCGCGCCAGCAACACCAGTACGGCACCGGTACCGCCTTGCGCGGCCGGTGCGGAATGGAATGCAAGGATGTCGGCGCGCTGCCGCAGCATGCGGTCGACCAGATTCTTCAACACCGGCATTCCGCCATCGTCGCGCCGGCTTTTGCCATGGATGATGCGCACGCAGCCGAATTCGTGGGCATGCGCCTCGGCGATGAAAGTCCTGAGCATTGATTCGGCCTGGGCAACCGTTGCGCCATGCAGGTCGATTTCATCCTGTGCCGAGAACCGCCCGCGTTTCAATCGCTGGAACACGGCTGTGGGCAGCGTATCGCGACGATAGCTCAGCGTATCGCCCGCTTCCAGGACGGACAGGCTATGCAGTCCACGTCGGAATTCGTCGCGTGCCTCGATCTCGTCGCGCTCGGCCATGCGTGCAGCTGGCCGCGGCCGGGGCTTGCGCGGCGGCGGCGCGGATTCCGGCAACGGCTTGACCGGACCTACTGCTTGCCGGAACAACATTGCGTCATCTTCTTCGTCGGCTTGCTTTGACATGCCCGCAGGTTAGTGTGCGCCGTGTGCCGCCGACAAGCAGTTGTAGCTGCGCTGGCACTGCTTCGTAGCCGTCGAAGGTGCGAGGGTTGACGTCCATGTCGCGATATTGCCCATATTCGCCGGGGAAAAGAGAAAGACTGCCGCAGGACTTAGCTGCCACGCGCCCATCGGGCGGAAAGCCGTCAGCCGCCTGCGCTATCATGAGGCGTTCACCGAGGAACCCCATGCGCGTATTGGTAAGCAATGACGACGGCGTTGATGCGCCGGGCATCCGAACCCTCGCCGAGGGCCTGCGCGCCGCAGGCCACGAAGTCCTGGTGGTCGCACCCGACCGCGATCGTTCCGGGGCCAGCAATTCGCTGACCCTGGATTTGCCGATCCGCATCAAGAAGCTCGATGAGCAGACCTGGCGCGTCGCCGGCACGCCTACAGATTGCGTACATTTGGCTCTGACCGGAATGCTGGAAGTGGAACCGGACATCGTCGTATCAGGGATCAACAACGCCGCCAACCTGGGCGATGACGTGATCTATTCCGGCACCGTGTCGGCGGCGATGGAAGGGCGCTTTCTCGGTCTGCCTGCGGTGGCGATGTCGCTGGTGACCACCGACCACAAGGCCAGGCATTTCGCTACCGCTGCACGTGCCGCGGTGGAGATCGTGGCCCGGCTGAGATCCGACCCGCTTCCCGCCGACACCATCCTCAACGTCAACGTGCCCGACCTGGCCTGGGACGAGATCGCTGGTTTCGAGGTCACCCGCCTCGGCAACCGTCATCGTTCCGAAGCCTGTCTGCCGCAGCCCGATCCGCGTGGTGGCACGGTCTACTGGATCGGCCCGGCCGGGCAGGCACAGGACGCGGGCCCCGGCACGGATTTCCATGCCGTACGCACCGGCTTCATTTCCATCACCCCGATCCACGTCGACCTGACCCGCTACCAGGCACTGGAGAAAGTCGCCGGTTGGGTCAGTGGTCTCAGCGATTCGCTGGGGGCGTCGGCATGACGCCACGGCTGCGCCTGCAACCGGAAGCCGCAGGCCAGGGCATGACTTCGCAACGCGTCCGCGACCGGCTGGTCGAACGCCTGCGCGAAGCCGGTATCCGCGATGAAAACGTCCTCAATGCGATCCGCACCGTGCCACGGCATCTGTTCGTCGACGAAGCCCTGGCCACGCGTGCATACGAAGACACCGCGTTGCCCATCGGCCACAGCCAGACCATCTCCCAGCCGTGGGTGGTGGCGCGCATGACCGAGGCGCTATTGCTCGAGAATCCCCTGCTGAAGCGGACACCGAAGAAGGTGCTGGAGATCGGCACGGGTTCGGGCTACCAGGCAGCGATCCTCGCGGCGCTGGGGCTGGAGGTCTATACCGTCGAACGCATCGGCGATCTGCTCCGTCAGGCGCGCAAACGCTTGCGCCAGTTGGGCATGAACGTGCGCAGCAAGCATGACGACGGTCGCATCGGCTGGCCGGAACATGCGCCTTACGATGCAATCATCGTCACCGCCGCCGCGCCCGCCCTGGTCAATGCGTTGATTGATCAGCTCGCGGTAGGCGCGCATCTGGTGGCACCGGTCGGCGGCGCTTCCACGCAATCGCTGGTCAAACTGACCAAGCGCGAAGATGGCGGCGTCGATGAACAGGTGTTGGCGCCGGTGGTGTTCGTGCCACTGCTGTCCGGCACCATGGACTGAGCCATGAAGTTGTTCGGTCCCCTGTATGCGCGCGCTATCCAGTGGGCGCAACACCGGCACGCACCCAGGCTGCTCTCCGGGCTCAGCTTCATCGAAGCGATCATCTTTCCGGTGCCACCGGAAGTGATGTTGGCACCGATGTCGTTGGCGCAGCCGGAACGGGCGATGTGGTTCGCGACGTTGAGCCTGATGGGTTCGCTTGCCGGCGCGCTGGTAGGTTATGCACTGGGTCATTTCGCTTTTGCCGCGCTGCAGCCGGCTATCGAATGGCTGGGTTGGAGCGGCAAGATCGATGCGCAAGTGGCGCACCTGCGCCAGGTCGTGGCGGAGTCGCCGTGGAAGGCATTCTGGCTGCTGGTGCTTGCCGGATTCACGCCGATTCCGCTGAAGATATTCACCTGGGCCTCAGGCATCGTCGGTGTGCCGCTGGTACCGTTCCTTGCCAGCATGTTCGTGGGTCGCGGCAAGCGCCTGTATCTTGTGGCCGGCGCAATAAAACTGGGCGGGGCGCGTGCCGAAGCGGCGCTGCATCGCTGGATAGAACCGGTCGGCTGGATTTCAAGCGGGCTGCTGCTGGCGCTTATCTGCTGGGTGGTATGGAAGGCGAACGGCGGATGACCGAACAACAGATGACCGAACAATGGGTGAAACGCAACGATGTCGGATAAAAGGACGAGCTACCTCCAACGCGCACTGGCCGTGGCGACCGCAGCCGTGCTGCTTGCCGCTTGCAGCAGCAGCGTCGTCCGGGAAAATTCGTCTTCAAGCGCATCGCATCGAATAGATTCCAAGCCGAAATACGGGGCCAGCGCGCAGGTGCAGCGGGGCGACACGCTGTATGGCGTGGCCTTCCGCAACGGCATCGATTTTCGCGACCTGGCAGCCTGGAACGGTATCGGGGCGCCGTACACGATCTACCCGGGACAAAGCCTCAGGCTCTATCCCCCGGACGGCAAGACCGTCGCAGCGACCAGCGCAAGCTCCGCAACCACGATACGGCCCAAACCTCTTTCGGTTCCCATCCCCGCCAGGCCTGTGGCGACGTCACCGTCCGTACCGCCCGTGAACAGCGGCGTGTCCTGGCGCTGGCCGGCGGACGGCGCGGTGATCGGAAGATTCGGCGCTGGCGATGCGACCAAACAGGGCGTGGATATCGCCGGCACCAGCGGGCAGCCGGTGCGCGCGGCCGGCGATGGCGTGGTGGTGTATTCCGGTGGCGGCCTGGTGGGTTATGGCGAACTGGTCATCATCAAGCACAACGAAGCCTGGCTGTCGGCGTATGGCCACAACCGCACGCGCCTGGTCAACGAGGGCCAGAACGTGAAGGCGGGCCAGCAGATCGCGGAATTGGGCCGCAGCGGCGCGGCGCGCGACATGCTGCACTTCGAGATCCGCTACAACGGCAAGCCGGTGGATCCACAGCTGTATCTGCCGAAGCGGTAAGAGCGGAAGACGCGAAAACGCCCCCACTCGCGGGCGTTTTCATCAGGTCGCAGCAATCCCGTGCTCAAGGCGTGACCTGGTGCTCTTCGTGGTGCAACGACCAGGTGCGCTTCTTGTCGCTGCAGTCGCCGGCATCGTGGATGTGCGGCCCATGCTCTCGGCCAGGTCGAACGCCAGTTGCTGGGCGCGCGGTTCGCTGGCGATCGGGGTGGCCTTGCCCAGGTTCTCGGCAACGCGTTCGGAATCCTTGCACAGGGATTTCTTCTTGCGCTTGAAGATCTTCTTGAGCAGGTCATTGTCGACCGAGGCCATGCCGATGTTGCCGTTGACGTCGCCCAGCTCGGCATAGACCTGGCAGGCCTGGATCAGGCTCTGTCCCCAGTACGGAATCTGGAGGCCCTGGCTGATGGTCATGCCGGTGACGCCCTTGCAGGCGGTTTTCACCCCAGCGGAGTTGTAGTCGTTCTCGGCGGCGTTGGCGACGAGGGTTTCGGTGAAATCCGCCCAGTTTTTCCAGCCCGCCGCCTCGCGCCCGGGTCGGCAGCGATGGCGATGGAAGGAATGCTCGACAAAACGACCGCAAGCGCCGCAAGGCGCAATCCGTGATTCATGTACTTCCCCCTGTGGATGGATCGTCTCCGGATGGATGCGATCTCGACGCGTCTGGCATTGGTCATTGGAGACGGCTACGTCTAACAACGAAAAATCCCGACACCTCGGGAATGGAGCTGCTCTCGGCCGGATTTCAGTGCGCGGCGTGCGGCCTGGCCGTGCACAAGGAGGTTCGCCACGTGTGGTCGCTGCCCCAGGTGCGGAAGCCGGAGGTGTCGAGGTGGATCTTGGTATCCGTGTAGAAACCGAGCCCGAGTTTCAGCCCTGGTCCTTGCTTGCGCCAGTAGTCGCATAGCCGGCGAATATTGTCCGGCGATTCCGGCAGGTCGAAATCAAGCGCATTGTTCGAGACATGACGGCTGCGCGCACTGCCGCCCGCACAACGGTTGAGCGCCGCATCGCGATAGCCTGAAGCCATCAGTCCCGCATCCATCAGGCCGTCCGCTTGCAACTGCCGCACGACGCGCAGGGTAGGGAGGATGTGCGGCCATTGCTCGCGCGGCGGGATGGCGAATTCCGACGCATCGCATCGGCGCCAGTCGCGAGCGCTGCGCAGCAGGGCTGGTGCGGGTACCACCGCGTCAAGGCCACGGCTGCGCAGGTAATCCCGATAGGCAACGGCGTTGGCGGCCTCGGGTCGCGAAGACCAGTCGTCGTAGCGATCCTCAGGCGTCTTCGACAGGCGGGCGGCAAGCGCGGGAACCAGCACAAGCGCAAGAAGCACCAGCAAGACGGCGAGGCGGTATTTCATCGCAACGGAAGGTTCACGTCGCGGCATTCCCCGTCACGCCAGCAGGAACCCGGCCACCACGCGCCGACCTTCCCCCGCCAGCACATTGAAGGTGCGCGCCGCCGCGGCGTTGGTCATCACCTCGATGCCAATGCCTCGGGTCAGGCAGGCGGCCATTACCGCAGCAGAAGGAAACACCTGGCGATCGCCGGTGCCCAGCAGGATAAGTTCGGGGTTGAGCGCCAGCAGTGGTGCCAGGTGATCTGGCACCAGCCCGGCGCTTGCCCGGGCCTGCCAGTCCTCGATCAACTGATTGGGTGCCAGGATGAAGCTGGCCTGCAAAACGCGATCATTGACCCGGGCGCTGCGACCGTCGGCGGCGCGCAGGGCGTAGGCGTAGTCGGGGAGTTCGTGATTCAGCTGCATGCAGGGCAGGGAGTTGGGAGGAGGCAACAGGGAAGAGGGAGCGGGGAACTGAAAAGGCAGTTGTTGCCACCACTGCGCTTGCCTATTTACCCATCATTTCCGCGGCAGGACGATCTGGCGATGGTCCTTGCTAGGCCGGTACAGCACCGCGACGTGACCAATCCGCTGGACCAGCCCGGCACCCGATTTGTCCACGATCTCCGCAATCATGGCTTCGCGGGATTCGCGGTCTTCCGCGCCGATCTTGATCTTTACCAGCTCGTGCTGCTCGAGCACAGCTTCCAGTTCGGCCAGGAAGGCAGGGGTGAGACCCTTGGCGCCGATCTGGAGCAGGGCGCTGAGGTCGTGCGCCTGTCCGCGCAGGAAGCGCGATTGGCTGGAAGTCAAAGCAGTGGACATGCGCTGTGGTACGGGGTTGGAAGGGGGTTCAGGGTATCATGCGGCCTTCCCCGAGTTCCTTTTCCTGAAGGCCCGTGCCGCCAATGCGCATGGGCAATTGGGGAGCCCCCAGAGCCCATGGCCACCCGAAGCAAAAGCAGCCAGCGCTGGCTCAAGGAACACTTCGCCGACCCCTACGTGAAAAAGGCGCAGGCCGAGGGTCTGCGTTCGCGGGCTGCATACAAGCTTGAGGAGCTGATCGAGCGCGACCGCCTGCTCAAGCAGGGCATGGTGGTGGTTGACCTGGGCGCTGCCCCGGGCGGCTGGTCGCAATTCGTGCGCAAGGCGCTGGGCGACAGCGGCCGGGTGCTGGCCATGGACATCCTGGAGATGCCGAGCCTGGCTGGGGTGGACTTCCTTCATGGGGATTTCAGGGAGAATCAGGTCCTATCGCAGCTGGAGGCGATGTTGGGTGGGCAGCCAGTCGACCTTGTACTGTCGGATATGGCCCCCAATAAGAGTGGGGTGGATGCGGTCGACCAGCCGCGCATGATGCATCTGGCCGAGCTGGCGATGGATTTTGCCGACGGCCACCTGAAACCCGGCGGCGCGTTCCTGATAAAGGTGTTCCAGGGCACGGGTTTCGATGACTATGTGCGTGAACTGCGGCGGCGTTACGAAAAAGTGGTCATCCGCAAGCCGGATGCGTCACGCAAGCGTTCGCCGGAAGTCTATGCATTGGGCCAGGGCAAGCTGCTGCACAAGAAATGAGCACCCCGAATCGGTACTTCGAATCGGGTCGATGTAGTCGGGCAATCGCGTAATCAAGGAATATCCGGAGTCGATGAGGATGAATGGTTTGACCAAGAATCTGCTGCTATGGGTGGTCGTCGCCGTCGTGTTGATGGTGGTATTCCAGAGTTTTTCGCCGAGCATCGGTGGGGCGGCGGCTGGGCGCGAGACCACTTACTCCGAATTCCTGCAGGAAGTGGACAGCGGTGCCGTGGGTTCGGTGAATTTCACCAACGACAGCAACCTGGTCACCAATGCCATCCAGTACAAGCGCACCGATGGCAGCGCCGGCACGGTCTATGGCCCACAGGACCAGAGCCTGGTCAATATCCTGGTCAAGAAGAACGTCACCATCACCCGCGAGAAGCCGGCCAGTGGCGTTTCGCTCGGCTCGATCCTGATGACCTTCCTGCCAGTGGTGCTGATCATCGCGTTCTGGATCTTCATGATGCGGCAGATGCAGGGCGGCGGTGGCGGGGCCAAGGGCGCCATGTCCTTCGGCAAGTCGAGGGCCAAGCTGCAGGGCGAAGACCAGATCAAGGTCACCTTCGCCGACGTTGCCGGTTGCGACGAGGCCAAGGAAGAAGTCAGCGAGCTGGTCGAGTTCCTGCGCGACCCGGGCAAGTTCCAGAAGCTGGGCGGCAAGATCCCGCGCGGCGTGCTGATGGTCGGCCAGCCCGGCACCGGCAAGACGCTGTTGGCGCGCGCCATCGCCGGCGAGGCCAAGGTGCCGTTCTTCAGCATTTCCGGTTCCGACTTCGTCGAGATGTTCGTCGGCGTAGGCGCCAGTCGCGTACGCGACATGTTCGACCAGGCCAAGAAACACTCGCCGTGCATCATCTTCATCGACGAGATCGACGCGGTCGGCCGTCATCGCGGCGCCGGTCTGGGTGGTGGTCACGACGAACGCGAACAGACGCTCAACCAGTTGCTGGTGGAGATGGATGGTTTCGAAGGTGGCGAAGGCGTGATCGTGATCGCCGCGACCAACCGGCCCGACGTGCTCGATCCGGCGCTGCTGCGTCCCGGACGCTTCGACCGCCAGGTGGTCGTCGGCCTGCCCGACGTGCGCGGCCGCGAGCAGATCCTGCGCGTGCACATGCGCAAGCTGCCGCTGGCTGACGACG
>JBDTPP010000014.1:0-34129 GCA_039932615.1 Pseudoxanthomonas sp. | reverse complement strand
ACGATTCCAGCAAGATCACCGTCCTGCGCGGCCTGGAGGCCGTCCGCAAGCGTCCCGGCATGTACATCGGCGATGTACACGATGGTACCGGCCTGCACCACATGGTGTTTGAGGTGGTGGACAACGCCATCGACGAAGCGCTGGCCGGCCATGCCGACGACGTGGTGGTCAAGATCCTCGGCGACGGTTCGGTGGCGGTCTATGACAACGGCCGTGGCATCCCGGTCGATATCCACAAGGAAGAAGGCGTCTCGGCTGCAGAAGTCATCATGACCGTGCTGCACGCGGGCGGTAAGTTCGACGACAATAGTTACAAAGTGTCGGGCGGCCTGCATGGCGTCGGCGTGTCGGTGGTCAACGCGCTGTCCGAGCACCTGTGGCTGGATATCTGGCGCGACGGCTTCCACTACCAGCAGGAATATTCGCTGGGCGAACCCCTGTATCCACTCAAGCAACTCGAAGCGTCCGACAAGCGCGGCACCCTGCTGCGATTCAAGCCGGCCACCGAAATTTTCAGCGACGTAGAGTTCCACTACGATATTCTGGCCAAGCGCCTGCGCGAACTGTCGTTCCTCAATTCCGGGGTCAAGATCACCCTGACAGATGAGCGTGGCGAGGGTCGCCAGGACCTGTTCCAGTACGAAGGTGGCATCCGCTCGTTCGTTGAACACCTGGCCAAGCTGAAGACCCCGCTGCATCCCAACGTCATCTCGGTGACCGGCGAAGAGAACGGCATCACCGTTGATGTGGCCTTGCAATGGACCGATTCCTACCAGGAAACGATGTTCTGCTTCACCAACAATATTCCGCAGAAAGACGGCGGTACCCACCTGATCGGTTTCCGCGCCGCGCTCACGCGCACGCTGACCAACTACATTGAACAAAGTGGTATCGCCAAGCAGGCCAAGATCACCCTGTCCGGCGACGACATGCGCGAAGGCATGATTGCGGTGTTGTCGGTCAAGGTGCCGGACCCCAGCTTCTCCTCGCAGACCAAGGAGAAACTGGTCAGTTCCGAGGTCAGGCCGGTAGTTGAGCACACGTTCGGTGCACGTTTGGAGGAGTTCCTGCAGGAACACCCCAACGAAGCCCGTGCCATCACCGGCAAGATCATCGATGCGGCGCGCGCCCGCGAAGCCGCGCGCAAGGCCCGTGACCTGACCCGGCGCAAGGGTGCGCTGGATATCGCCGGCCTACCCGGCAAGCTGGCCGACTGCCAGGAAAAGGATCCGGCCTTGTCGGAACTGTTCATCGTCGAGGGCGACTCCGCGGGCGGTTCCGCCAAGCAGGGCCGCAACCGCAAGAACCAGGCGGTGTTGCCGTTGCGCGGCAAGATCCTAAACGTGGAACGCGCGCGCTTCGACCGCATGCTGGCCTCGGCAGAAATCGGCACGCTGATCACCGCGCTGGGTACCGGTATTGGCCGCGACGAATACAACCCGGACAAACTGCGCTACCACCACATCATCATCATGACCGACGCCGACGTCGACGGTTCGCACATCCGCACCCTGCTGCTGACGTTCTTCTACCGGCAGATGCCGGAATTGATCGAGCGCGGCCACATCTACATCGGCCTGCCACCCCTGTACAAACTCAAGCAGGGCAAGCAGGAGATATACATGAAGGACGATGCGGCGCTCAACGTTTACCTGGCCAACAGCGCGGTCGAGAATGCGGGCCTGGTTCCCGCCGAGGGCGAGCCCGCGATCAGCGGCGAAGCGCTGGAAAAACTACTCCTGCTCTTCACTGGCGCGCGTGAGGCGATTGCCCGCAACGCACATCGCTACGATCCGATCCTGCTCGAATCGCTGATCGACTTCACTCCGCTGGACATGGAGCACCTTAGCCAGAACATCGATCAGCGCCACGAACTCGATGCACTGGAAGCCAAGCTCAATCGCGGCGGTATCGGTAGTGCGCGCTATGCATTGAAATTGCAGACCGCCACCGATCAGCGGCCGGCCGCGTTGCTTGCCACCCGCAAGCACATGGGCGAGGAACTGACCCAGGTGCTGCCGGTGACGGTCTTCGAATCCGGCGAGCTGCGACCATTGCGCGAAGCCGCATCGGTACTGCACGGACTGATTCGCGAAGGTGCGCAGATCGTGCGTGGCAACAAGACCCAGTCGATAGCAAGTTTTGCCGAAGCCCAGGCCTGGTTGCTGGACGAAGCCAAGAAAGGCCGCAGCATCCAGCGCTTCAAGGGCCTGGGTGAGATGAACCCGGAACAGTTGTGGGACACCACGGTGAACCCGGATACGCGCCGCCTGCTGCAGGTACGCATCGAGGACGCAGTTGCCGCCGACCAGATCTTCAGCACGCTGATGGGCGACGTGGTCGAACCGCGCCGCGCGTTCATCGATGCCAATGCGTTGAAGGTTTCCAATCTCGACGTCTGAAATCAGCCGATCAATGCCGAGGGTCCCGCAGGAACCGCCACCGCTTCCTGCGGCGCCCGCGCAGCGAACTAACCGCCCCCTGGCGGGTTTCTTCCTGGACCTCGCGATCGCAATCGGCGCGATGTTGTTCCTGTCCGTGGCCGGCGGAATGTTCTGGGCCATGTTCAAGGGTGTACAGCTCGCCCTGCGTGGGCGCGCGGCGGCAGCTCCTGTAGCGGACCCGGCTGCGCTCATGCACCTTATCGGCCAACCCGGCGCGTTCGCCATGATCTGGCTGACCCTGATCAGCACTGGAGGCGCAGCCTTGCTGGTGTATTTCTGGCGCCGTCGCGCCACCCTTGCCGAACGCACGGCCTCCGCCCAGGCGTCGCGGAATATCTCCACCTGGGGTTGGGTGACCGCAACCGCGGCCGCAACTTTCCTCTTCAGCACCTCTATTACCAGCCTGTCGCAGTTGCTTGGCGTGAAACCTGAACCCACCAATCTTGCGATCATCGAAGCGGCCTTCCTCACCCATCCGGTGTTCTTGGCCTTTTTCGGTGTATTGATTGCACCTGCCTACGAGGAATTGTTGTTTCGCAGGGTGTTGTTTGGTCGCCTGTGGGCTGCGGGACGCCCGTGGCTGGGTGTGGCGCTGAGCAGCGCCGCTTTTGCGCTGATGCATGAAATCCCCGGCACCACCGGCAACAGCTGGCAGGCGACAGGGGTGTTGTGGCTGACCTACGGATTCATGGGGGCATGCTTTGCCCTGGTGTACTGGCGCACCCGCACGCTGTGGGCAGCTTTTGCCGCACACGCGCTGAACAACGCCGTGGCCCTGACCCTGGTCAGGCTGTATGGCGGCGGCTGAATCTGCGGGCTTGACGAAAAGTTAAGGCGCCGGCCGCCACAATTGCCGCCCGAAGCAGGGGTATGGAAATGAAACGTTGGTTCCTTTCGGCCGCAATCATCGCCGTACTGGCAGGTTGCGCCACCACCACCTCGTCCACGGGTCGCACCCAACTCGTCGGCGGTGTGTCCCAGGAACAACTCGACCAGTTGGGTGTCCAGGCCTTTACCGAAGCCAAGACCAAGGGTCCGTTGAGCAACGACGCGAAACAGAACGGGTACGTGCGCTGCGTGGTCAGTGCCCTGGTCCGGCAGTTGCCGGCGCAAAACCAGTCGGTGGCGTGGGAAACGGCGATATTCGCCGACAACGAACCCAATGCCTTTGCCTTGCCGGGCGGCAAGGTGGGGGTCAACACCGGCATCTTTACCGTGGCCAAAAACCAGGACCAGCTCGCGGCGGTGCTGGCCCACGAGATCGGCCACGTGGTCGAGCGCCATCATGAGGAGCGCATCACCCGGCAGATGGGCGCCCAGACCGGGCTCGGCATCGCCGGGGCATTGCTGGGCGCCCGCTATGGCCAGGGTGCAGCGGACGCGACCAACCAGTTCGGAGGCATGGCCACGCAGGGGCTGTTTCTGTTGCCGGGTTCGCGAACGCAGGAAAGCGAAGCCGACGTGGTAGGCCAGCGGCTCATGGCCGAGGCCGGCTTCGATCCCGCACAAGCGGTGAACCTGTGGCAAAACATGATCGCTGCTGGCGGCAGTCGTCCGCCGCAATGGCTGTCCACCCATCCCGATCCCCAATCCCGTATCCAGGAACTGCGCAGCCGTGCCGGCACCCTGGCCGCGACCTACCAGCAAGCGCGTGCTTCCGGGCGCGTGCCCAAGTGCGGCTAAGGCCCGCTTTGCTGCTTCGCAGCACAAGACCCTGTTTCCACCCCGCACCTTTCCGACCCGTATCTGTTTCTGTTAGCGTTGCCGACCCCGCGCAAGTGCCGCTGACAAACGCACCAGCTTTTGCAGTCTCAACGAGGTGATCCCCATGCAGTTCCGCAATTTCAAACATGCCCTGCTCTCCCTGACCATCATCGGCGTGCTGGGTACCGCGGCGATTAGCGGCGCAGCCGAGAGCACGCGCGATCGCGCCGACCGCAGCCAGAAGAAGGGCTCGGACAAGCAGGAGATCATGTATCCCGACGCGACCCGCGAGGAGCCCAAGTCCAAGGGCGCGGCCAAGGTACAGGCCAAGCTGCAGAAGCTGGTGGACGCCTACAAGAAGGACGACTTCGCCGGCACCCGCACCCAGGCCGATGAGTTGTTGGCCAATCCGGCGGCCAACGACTATGACAAGGCCGTCGCCGCGCAGTTGGGTTCGCAGGCGGCGTACAACCTTGACGATACCCCCGCCACGGTTGCCTACCTTAAACAGGCGTTGCAACTGAATGCGCTGGACAACAACAACCACTACCAGTTGATGTACATGCTGGCGCAGGTCCAATTGCAGGAAGACCAGTACACCGAGGGCCTGGCCACGCTCGATCGTTACCTCACCGAGACCAAGTCCAAGAAGCCGGAAGACATGGCGCTGAAGGGTCAGGGCCTGTACCAGGCCGAACGCTACGCCGAGGCAATCCCGGCGCTGAAGCAGGCCATCGAAACCTCTCCCGAACCCAAGGACAACTGGCAGCAATTGCTGATGGCTTCCTATGCCGAAACCGGGCAGTCGGGCGACGCCATCCAGATGGCGGAAAAAATCGCGGCCAAGGCACCGGCCGACAAGAAGGCACAGATGAACCTGGCCGCGGTCTACCTGCAGGCCGACAAGTTCGACCAGGCTGCCGCGATTCTGGAAAAACTGCGGGCGGCCGGGCAGATGACCGACGAGAAGGATTATCGCCAGCTCTACACCACCTACGCCAACATGGATGGCAAGGAAAAGGAAGTCATTGCCGTGATCAACGACGGCATGCAGAAGGGCATCCTCAAGCCCGACCAGCAGACCTACCTGGCGTTGGCCCAGTCCTATTATTATTCCGACCAGATCCCGCCTGCGATCGACGCCTGGAAGAAGGCAGCGCCGCTGTCCAAGGATGGCGAGACCTACCTCAACCTGGCCAAGGTGCTGTGGCAGGAGGATCGGATTCCCGAGGCCAAGCAGGCGGCGAAATCGGCGCTGGAAAAAGGTCTCAAGAAGCCCGACGAGGCAAAAAAAATCATCGCGTTGCCCTGACCGGGCAAGCAGGAATTAGAGTTTCCGCACGCCGAAAAGATGGTACTGGCGTGGGGGATTGGTATAAGCTGGCTCATCCCCTGACGCGAACGTCAGGGGCCCCCAAAATTTGATGGTGCCGACTCGTCGGCCCAAGAAATGTGAGTTCATAAGGCGCATGGCTGAACAACTGGTCATAAACAGGTATCGGGAAGACGAGCCGCAAACCGGGCTTAACTGGCCGCGCATCATTGGCATGGCTTTCGTCATCGCCCTGCATGCCGCTGCGTTCCTGTTACTGCTGATCCCGGCGGTGGCACCGCCGGCGGACAAGGACCAGGAAGTAAAGACGACCGTCACCATCGTCGACGCGCCACCGCCGCCGCCACCGCCGCCACCGCCGCCGCCGAAGACAGACACTCCGCCGCCGCCGGTGAAGAACCTGGCGCCGCCGAAGACCACGCCGTTGCCGCCGCCGCCGGACGCGCCGCCGATTGATATCGCCGAACCGCGCCCGACCGACGTCTACCAGCCGCCGTCGCCGCCTACACCGCCTGCGCCCACGCCTGACATCGGCGCCAGCGTCGACATCTCGTCCAAGAACATGAATCCGCCCAAGTACCCGCCCGCCGCCGCGCGCGCTGGTATCCAGGGCACCGTGATCCTGATCATCGACGTGGACGCCAACGGCAACGTCACCAATGTCTCGGTCGAGAAATCCAGCCGTAATCGTGACCTGGATCGCGCCGCGATGGATGCCGCACGCAAATGGCGCTTCAACCCCGGCCAGAGCAGCGGCCAGAAGTCGGCCGGACGCGTGCGCGTCCCGGTTGACTTCAAGATGTAAAACGCGGACAAGCTTAGGTCCGAACTGTTTCGACACGCTATTCTGAAACACGGCTTCAACCCAAACCGCGTCACCCTCATCATCACAAATAAAAGGTAAGCGTCATGCTGCAGGAAACCACCGCCGCTGCTGGAGGCACCAACGCCGCCCAGGCCCTGAACAACATGGGCTTCGAGCATCTGATTAGCGAAATGACCACCACCCCGGGTGGCTATGTCGTTTCCTGGGTCGTGCTTATTACCCTGGTCGTCATGTCCGCACTGTCCTGGTACTGGACGGTAATCAACTTCATCAGGAACTTGCGCCTGAAGAGCCACGCCGATCGCGTTACCGCGACGTTCTGGGACACGGCCAACGCGCAGGATGCGATCCGCCTGATGGAAGAACAGCCGCGCAACGAGCCGTTCTCCAAGATCGCGCTGGATGCGGCACAGGCCGCCGCGCATCACCAGCGCAGCGAAGGCTCATCCGGCCTGGCGGAATCGCTGAACCGTTCCGAGTTTGTCGATCGCGCACTGCGCCAGGCGGTAACGCGGGAAAGCTCCAAGTTGCAGGCCGGCATGACCGTGCTGGCGACCGTCGGCGCAACCGCTCCGTTCGTGGGCCTGCTGGGTACGGTCTGGGGCATCTACGGCGCCCTGATCCGCATCGGCCAGTCCGGCGAAGCGTCCATCGGCGCCGTGGCGGGCCCGGTCGGCGAGGCGTTGATCATGACCGCCCTCGGCCTGTTCGTCGCTATCCCCGCTGTGTTGGCGTACAACTTCTTCAATCGCACCAACAGCGACACCAACGCCAGGTTCGATACCTTCGCTCACGATCTGCACGACTTCTTCGCCACCGGCTCGCGCGTTCGCTAAGCCAGTACGTCCAAGCGCATACAGATCAATAACGGAGCCGAAGCATGGCCTTCAGTAGTGGTAACGACAGCGGTGGCCCGATGGCCGAGATCAACGTCACGCCCCTCGTGGACGTGATGTTGGTGTTGCTCATCATCTTCATCATCACCGCGCCGCTGATGCAGCATAAAGTGAAGGTTGAGTTGCCCAAGGCCAACCTGGCCGACAAGCCCGAGCACAGCGGACCGAAAACGCCGCCGATCACCCTGGCGGTCACCGAAGACGGTTCCCTGTACTGGAATGATGAGCCGGTGACCAAGGAGATCCTGGAGTCGCGTCTTTCCAGCGCGGCGCAGCTGACCCCACAGCCTTCGCTGAACCTGCGTGGCGACCGCACCACCAAGATGCGGACGATCAACGAAGTGACCAAGATCGCGCAGGACCAGGGCATGCTGGACATCGGCTTCGTCGCCACCAAAGACAGGGGTAACTGAGCCATGGCATTCGCAACCGGTTCGGGCAAGGGCAGACCGATGGCCGATATCAACGTCACGCCGTTGGTGGACGTGATGCTGGTGTTGCTGATCATCTTCATCGTGACCGCGCCCATCGTGACCTATCCGATCGAAGTCGACCTGCCGCAGCGCGTTATCAACCCGCCGCCGCAGTTGAAGGATCCGCCACCGCCGATCGAGCTGCGGATTGATGCTTCCGGCCAGGTGAACTGGAACAACAGCCCGGTGGCGACCACCGAGCTGCAGGCGAAGATGGAAAACGAAGTGCAGCGCGATCCGACCAACCAGCCGGAGCTGCGCATCGAAGCGAACCCGGATGCGCAGTACGACGTGATGGCCAAGGTGCTGGCTGCTGCCAAGAATGCGCGGATGCAGAAGATCGGGTTCGTGCAGCAATAGAACGCCGCGCCCATCCAATACAACGCTTACTTCACGCCACCTTCGGGTGGCGTGCTTGTTTCAGGAGCCAGTCCGACCAATACGCACAACGCTTGCGGCAGAAGGAGGGCGGGCGTAGCGTGGGGCAACCACCGACGCAAGGAGTCCGCCATGGCTTTCTCCATATCTGTCCGTGATTCGAGAGTCGCCGAAATGAACATCACGCCGCTGGTGGACGTGATGCTGGTGTTGCTGGTGATCTTCATGGTGTCCGCACCCCTGGTTTCGCAGCCTGTCCAGGCCAGCCTGCCGCAATCGACGCCAGCGGTGGAAGCCACCCGGGCCCCAAGCCTTCAGTTGCGGGTGGGCGACGACGGTTCCTATCGGCTGGACGACCGCCTGCTGACGTCCACCGAACTGTGGCAACGGCTCGACGATGCGGTGATCTCCGATCCCCGGACTACGCTGCGGGTCAGTGCGGCTTCCGATGCGGACTACCAGCGCGTGGTAACCGCCCTGGCCGAAGCACATCAGCGCGGTATTGCCGGCATCGCCATGCAACCCTAGGGCGATCCGCGACCGGCAGTTACTTCACGGCTGCCCGGAAAGAATGCCCAGGTAACGATGGACCGTGCGTTCCAGGCCGGCGTACAGGGCTTCGCTGATCAGGGCGTGGCCGATGGAAACTTCCAGTAGTTCCGGGATGGCCTCGCGGAAATCCGCCAGGTTCGCCTGGCTCAGGTCGTGGCCGGCATTCACGCCCATGCCCAGCGCCACGGCATGGCGGGCGGTTTTCACGCACGCCTCCAGCGCGCCTCGGGCATCGCCCCGCGCCTGCGCCTGTGCATAGGGACCGGTGTAGATTTCAATCCGGTCCGCGCCGATTGCGCGGGCATGGTCCAGGTCGGCTCCTCCCGCATCGACGAACAGGCTGACCCGGCAGCCGTATGACTTGAGCTCGGCAATCAGCGGACGCAGGCGTTCGGCATCCTGGTTGAAATTGAAGCCGTGATCGGAAGTTAGCTGCCCGTCGTTGTCCGGCACCAGGGTGGCCTGGGCCGGACCGACCTGCTGGCACAGCGCCAGGAAACCAGCATAGCCCGCGCGGGCAGGCGCGAAAGGATTGCCTTCCACATTCAGTTCGACCCCGTGTTCCTGGGTCAATTCAGCCAGTGCCAGCACATCGGCATGGCGGATGTGGCGCTGGTCCGGCCGTGGGTGCACGGTAATGCCATGGGCGCCGGCATACAGGCAGGTGCGCGCGGCGCGAACCACGTCCGGTTCGCCGCAGCCACGCGAATTGCGCAGCACCGCGATCTTGTTGACGTTGACGCTGAGCGCGGTCATCACCACGCCACGCGAACAGTTGGCGGCGAGGTTCTCAAGGGTTGGGCGGCGGTTCTGCGGGCGATTGCACTCCAGCCTTGCGCGCTTCGGCAATCTCGCGCAGACGTCGCAACTCCAGCGGATCGATCATCTGGCTTTCGTCGCGGCTGTTGCTGCCGATACGGTCGGCATACAGCCCCATCGCCCAGGCGACGAAGAAAACCAGCGAAACCAGGAGGCAAAGCACCATCAGCCAGGTCGGGCCGGATACGAAGGCGCCGATCAATGCGCAGACAGCGAACAGCAGGAATAACCAGTACATGTCCAATCCCCTCCCTACGGATGGCAGAAGTTTACTATCTAGATCCAACCGAAACGCCGACCGGTTCACAGCAATGGCGACATCAGCCGGCACAAGGCTTCGGGAAGGCGGTTGGCCCAGAAAGAGCAGTTGCGTTGATCCTGGACCGGTTCCGACGCGGTCATTTCGCCCTCGCAAAGCCGGGCCAGGTCCGCGGCAATCGCTCGGTCCCGGAACAGCATGGACACCTCGAAATTCAGGCGGAAGCTGCGGTTGTCAAAATTGGCGCTGCCGATGATCGCCAGGCCGTCGTCGCAGAGCAGGGCCTTGGTGTGCAGCAGGCGCGGGCCATATTCGTAGATCTTGACCCCGGCTGCCAGCAACTCGTCGAAGTAGGAGCGCGCGGCGTAGGTCACCAGTCGCGAATCGCTCAGTTTCGGCACCATCAGACGCACGTCCAGACCGCCCAGGGCGGCCGAGGTCAGGGCCATGCGCGCGGCCTCGCCCGGCACAAAATAAGGAGTTACCAGCCAGACCCGCGACTTTGCCTCGTGGATGGCGGAGACATGCAGGCGGTGGATCGCTTCCCACGAAGAATCCGGTCCGGAAATCAGCACCTGGGCAGAGAACCGGTTTTCCGGCGTGGACTCGCTTGCATTCCACAACACAGTGCCCTCGAAATCCTTTCGTGTCTGCCCGCTGGCGTAGGCCCAGTCCTCCACAAATACCACCTGCAGGCCGCGCACCACGTCGCCTTCCAGACGCAGGTGCAGGTCGCGGTAGGCGTTGGAATCGATACGTTCGTTTTCCTCGTCGGTAATGTTGATGCCGCCGGTGAACCCGACCCGTCCGTCCACCACGACGATCTTGCGATGGGTGCGCAGGTTGAGCCACGGTCGGGTGAACGGGCGGAAGCGGGTCGGATGGAACCAGCTGAATTCGCCCCCCGCCTCAAGCAGCGGCTGCAGGAAACGCTGGTTCACCTTCGAAGAGCCCACCGCATCCAGCAACAGCCGTACCTTGACCCCCGCGCGGGCGCGCTCGACCAGGGCATCGCGCAGGCGCGTACCGGTCTGGTCGGGCATGTAGATGTAATACTCGAGGTGGACATGGTTGGTGGCCGCAGCCACCGCTTCGATCAAGGCGTCGTAAGTTGCGGCGCCATCGACCAGCATTCGTACCGAGGTGGCGGAGGAGGGCGGCAAGCCGGTCGTTGCCTGGCCCAGCAAGGCCAATTCCGAGCAACCGTCGTCGACCGGGCAGATCGCGTCATATGAGTCCAGTCCCTTGCGTGACAGGTGCCGGCGCAGCCGCTGGCGGGTGATTTTCTGCGGGCCGAGTAGGAAGTAAACCAGATAGCCCAGGTAAGGCAGCATGGCCAGCGATAGCACCCAACTCAACGTTGCCACCGGCTCGCGCTTCTGCAGCACGATCCATCCGCAAAGCAACACGATGTAGAACAACCATGCCAGGGTCAGGTACAGCTTGAGGTGCGGGATCGCCCATAGGGCAGTCCACAGATTCTGGATAGTTTCGAGCATGCACGGATACTAGCCGGTGTCGCCGGGTTTGAGACCAGGCGTGGTTACGCTTTCTGGATGGGCGAGTTGATCAAGGGCCGCGGTTCCACGGGTTACCTGCCCGGCCGCTTTGAAGTGACGGTCAGCGAAACCGTCGACGACGGTTGGCATGGCGAGGAGGAAGCCGAATTTGCTTCGGTCCTGCCGCGTACCCAGGTGCGCGAGGAAATCGCACGCAGCATCATCACCCGCAACCAGTCGCCGGATATTCCCTTCTCGCAGTCGCTCAATCCGTACCGTGGTTGCGAACATGGTTGCTCGTATTGCTTCGCGCGCCCGTCGCACGCCTATCTGGGCCTGTCGCCGGGGCTGGATTTCGAGACCAGGATATTTGCCAAGACCAATGCGCCGCAACTGCTGCGTGGCGAGTTGGCCAAGCCCGGCTACCAGGTCAGTCCGATCGCGCTGGGCATCAATACCGATGCCTACCAGCCGATTGAACGCAAGCTGCAGCTGACCCGGCGGATCATCGAAGTGCTGGCGGAAACCATGCATCCGTTTTCGCTTATTACCAAGAACGCACTGGTCCTGCGCGACCTCGACCTGCTGGCACCGCTGGCACGAGAGAACCTGGTGCGCGTGCATTTCTCGGTGACTTCTCTGGACAACCGTCTGTCCGCGGTGTTGGAGCCGCGCGCCTCGGCGCCGCACTCGCGGTTGCGCGCGATACGGGCCCTGCACGAGGCGGGCGTGCCGGTCGGGGTGATGGTGGCACCGGTGATTCCCTGGGTGAACGACCATGAGCTGGAAGCGGTGCTCGAAGCAGTCCATGAAGCCGGTGCCGATTCTGCAGGTTATGTGTTGCTGCGCCTGCCGCATGAAGTCGCGCCGCTGTTCCGCGACTGGTTGCAGACGCACCTGCCTGATCGCGCCGCGCACGTGATGAGTACCGTCCAGCAGTTGCGCGGCGGCAAGGATTACGACTCGACTTTCGGCAAGCGCATGCGCGGGCAGGGCGTGTATGCCGACCTGCTGGAGCGACGGTTTTCCCTGGCGATGAAACGCATCGGCTTCAAGACCAGGCATCCACGCGGACTGGATTGCAGCCGCTTCACTGCCCCGCGCGCGCCGTCTGCGCAGGGCGAGTTGTTCTGATAATCGCAAGACTGGAATTCGCCGACGATCCAAAACACGCTAAGCTTCGGCACAGACGTGACTCGATGTGGCGTGCCCGGCAAATGTCCGCGGCCGCTGCAGCGCGCCACGAAGTGCAGGCATCAAAATGCTGCCATTGCTTGGGGAAGCAAGAAAGTCCAACGCAACCAATCACGGCCGACACGTCGCTGTCTGGCCTTTCAACAAGGGGATATCAGTGAAAATTCTTTCCATGGCCGTTTTTACGACGCTGTTCTTGCTGGGTGCACCGGCCGGCTTTGCCGCGCAGAAAATCGCGCCCTCGCAGTACCACGGCAAGGACAAGCAGGACGCTGCCCGCGCCCTGCTTGAAGAGGCGAAGGTCCAGGCCGGCAAGGGCAGCTGGGAGCGGATCGCGATCGGCCGAATTTATTACCTGGGCGGTTCCAGGCCAGAGGGCCAGGCGATCTTCGACGATGTACTGAACAATGATCCCGAGGCAAGCGATCTCTTCAGGATCGCGCGGGTCTACCGGGAGGCGGGCGAGTGGGAGCAGGCCAGGGCGCTGTTTGAACGTTCCCTGCGCGAGAACCCGAAGGACAGCAAGGGAATGGCCGAGGTCGGCGCCTACTATCTGCTGCATGGCGACCGTGCTGCCGCGGAAGCGCTGTTCGACCGTTCCTTCAAACGCGATGACGAGTTGTGGTCGACCGTTGCGGCGGCAGGTGCCTACCTGGGTGTAGCGCCGCAGGAATAGCGCGACCTGGAAAAGTGCGCGATGGCGCGGGCGAAGCGTCTCTGCAAGGCAAGCCAAGGGCATCCTGGCAAGCTCGGATCCAGAAAGATTGAGGCCAAACATCCGGGCAAGCCCGGATCCGCAAGGCGTCAGCTTCCCGCGTAGAGTTTGTCCGCCGACTGGAACAGGATCCAGCTGGTGGCGATGAACTTGTCGCCCCCCTGTGGCTGGTTGCCACGATGGGTATGGGTGAAGGCGGTGGGCGCGATCAACAAACTGCCGGTACGCGGTTTGACCTTGCGCTGCTGGAACAGGAATTCGGTTTCACCTTCGACGAACTCCTCGTTGAGGTACAGCGTCCACAGCAGGTGCCGGTGCAGGGTCTCGGCGCCCGCATCACGCGGATACAACTCGCAATGCCAATAGGGATATCCGCCTTCGCCTGCGGAATACCACTGCAGGTTGATCGCGCCGGGACGCAGGCAGGTGCGCGCGAGTTCGGCCACGGCTGGATCGTCCATCGTTGCGAAATCCTCGGCCCGCACCCTGCGTAGTTCGCCGCCGGCGTCAGGCCGTTGCAGCATCAAGGGCGAGATCAATGCCTGCGGATACTTGCGCAGGTAACCGAGCACGCCGGCGAACACGGCTTCCTGCAGGCGCCGGTCCACGTCCACCCAGTCCGCATCGCCGCTGATGCGCAGGTCACGGCTGTGCTTGAGTTGCGGGTACACGCCGCCTCCGACGCGACCGGGCTGCAACGCGTCGCTGCCGCGCAAGCGGGCCACGATTGCGTCGCAGGTGTCACGGTCCAGCGCGTCGTCGATGACTTCAATGAAATCGACGTGGTCGTGCATCGGCTCGCCGTGCATCAGGCCGGGCCGTCGGCAATGGCGTGATAGCGCTCGACCGCGGCGACTTCATTGCGCGAGCCCAGGAACACCGGCACGCGCTGGTGCAGCTGCGTCGGGGCAATATCGAGGATGCGTCCGCGGCCGGTGCTGGCCGCGCCGCCAGCCTGCTCCACCAGCAGGCCCATTGGATTGGCCTCGTACATCAGGCGCAACTTGCCGGCCTTTGAAGGATCCCTGCGGTCCCACGGATAGATGAAGATGCCGCCGCGGGTGAGGATGCGGTGCACGTCGGCGACCATGCTCGCGATCCAGCGCATGTTGAAGTCCTTGCCGCGCGGCCCTTGCTTGCCGGCCAGCAGTTCTTCCACGTATTCCTGCATCGCTGGCTCCCAGTGGCGCTGGTTGGACATGTTGATGGCGAACTCCGCGGTTTCATCGGGGATGCGCATATCGCGCTGGGTCAGCACGAACGCGCCCTGCTCGCGGTCCAGGGTGAAGGCGTGGGTACCATGGCCGACGCTCAGCACCAGCATCGTGCTCGGGCCATAGATGCAATAGCCCGCCGCGACCTGCGCGGTGCCGGGCTGCAGGAAGTGTTCGTCCGCCGGCGAAGTCACGCCATCGGGGCAGCGCAGCACCGAGAAGATGGTGCCTACCGAGACGTTGACGTCGATGTTGGAACTGCCGTCGAGCGGGTCGAACAACAACAGGAAGTTGCCGCGCGGGTACGCATCGGGAATCGGCTGGCAATGGTCCATTTCCTCCGACGCGCATGCGGCCAGATGCCCGCCCCAGGCATTGGCTTCCAGCAGGATGTCGTTGCTCAGCACGTCGAGCTTCTTCTGCGCTTCGCCCTGGATGTTCATGCTCAAGGAGGCAGGGGTGCCCGCATCGCCAAGCACGCCACCCAGGGCGCCCTTGCTGACGGCGATGGAAATGCTGGTGCAGGCGCGCGCGACCACCGCGACCAACTGGCGCAGTTCGGCGTTGATGCGGCCGGCGCGTTGTTCCTCGATCAGGTAGCGGGTCAGGGAGACGGATTGCATGGCGTCTGGATCACCGTTGCTGCGAAAAGGAAGGCCATTGTCGCCTTTCCACCGAGGCATTTCGATGTCGTCTTGCCTGCGCTCAGATGATGCGCAATGTAATCGCTTTCAAGACTGCGCGCGTGCGGTCGCGGGTGCCGAGCTTGTCGAGGATCGTGGACACGTAGTTCTTCACCGTGCCTTCGGCCAGGAACAGGCTGCGTGCGATTTCCTTGTTGGAATAGCCGCCGGCGAGCAGGCGCAGGATCGCGACCTCGCGTTCGCTGAAGGTGTCGGTGGGCGCAGCCTTGTCATGGAAGCGAAAGCGCGCACGCACCGGGTCGGTACTGACCGGTTGCAGCAGGGTTTCGCCGGCGGCCACGCGTGCGATGGCGTCGCGAAGGTCTTCCGGCGCGGCGTCCTTCAGCAGGAATCCCTGCGCGCCGGCATCGGTGGCACGCAGCAGCAGGTCGCTGTCGTCGAAGGTGGTCAGCAGCAGCACCGGCGTGGCGTCGCCTCGCTCGCGCAATAGCAGCAATGCTTCGATGCCATCGGTGCCAGGCATGCGGATATCGCTGAGCACGACGTCGACCGGATGCGCCTGCAACTTCTCAAGCAGGTCGGCGCCGTCTTCCGCTTCCAGCGACACCTCGATGCCCTGTTGCAGCAGCAGGGCGCGCAATCCCGCGCGCACCAGGGCCTGGTCGTCGGCCAGCGCCACGCGGATGAGTGGCGCGCTCACGCCGGCAGCCTCGCATCGATACGCAGCCCGCCGCGAGGGGTGGCGCCCAGCTCGAAACGGCCGCGCAATGCCGCGATCCGTTCGCGCATGCCGGCAATGCCGTTGCCTTCGCGGATAGCGCCCTTGATGCGCCCATCGTCCTCCATGTGCAGTACCACCTCGGCACCTTCGCGGCGCAAGTGCACCGAAAGCCGGTTCGCATCGGCGTGGCGCGCGGCGTTGGTCAAGGCCTCCTGGACCAGGCGCAGCAGGGTTTCAGCCGTGCCCGGATCGGTGACGCGCACGTCGTCCTCGATGCGCAATGCCAGCTCGGGTCGTGGCAGGGGCGCGGCCAGCGCGCGCAGGGCGGTTTCCAGGTCCAGGCCATGCTCGTTGCGCAATGCCTGGACCACGCTGCGTATGTCGGCCAACAATTCGCCGGAAAGCCGCTCGGCGATGCGTACTTCCTCGCGTTCGCCGAACGTGGGATCGGTGGCCAGCGCACGCAGGTTGAGGCGCATCGCGGTCAGCTTGTGCCCGGCCACGTCGTGCAGTTCGCGGGCCACGCGCAGTCGCTCGGCATCGCGCGCGCTGTCGGCGAGCAGGGCGCGCGTGGCCAGCAGGTCGGCATTGACCAGCGCCAACCGGTCGCGCGCCGATTCCGCGCTTACGGCGTAATGCACGCAGAGCGCGGCGAGGGCCTGGAAGCCGACGTTTATCAGCACCATCGTCAGCGGAGAAGTAAATCCTGCCTTGCTGATCAGCAGGTAGAAAATGACGTCGGCGCCCAGTGATGCCAGCACCGCGGTCCGAGGCCGCCAGACCGAGAAAGCGCAGGCGACCCAGATCACGAGCAGGATCTGCGCGGTTCCCAGTGCCGGCGCAAGGCGGATCTGTACCAGCGCAGCAGTCAACATCAGCCACAGGAATAGCGTGCGCAAGCGTTTGCGATGATCATCCAGCGCGCCGAGGACGGTAAAGAACGCCGTGAATGCCAGCAGGGTCAGGACGGCATACGGGGTGACGTCGCGGTGGGTGAAGCGCAGCGATAGCGCCACCGCACCGATGGTGAAAAAACCGGCCAGGTTCAACGGTTGCAACAGGTTACGGAAGAATTCGCGCATGGCCACATGCTGGGCGCTGCCAGCATCGATGGCAATGCGCCTGCCGTCGAAAGTGACTTCCGGCACTGCGGATCGATGACTGCCGGCATCTGACCGGTGCGCGGCCGCCGCCCACACTGGCCGCGACATCCACCACCACCCAGGGACCCCACCATGAATCGCACTCCTGCTTCCCGCAACCTATCGCTGCTTGTCCTTGCGGGGTTGCTGGCCGCGTTTGCCAGCGCCCCGGTATTCGCCGCCGAGCTCACCGTCAACCTGCACGGCATCCGCGCGCAAACCGGACTGGTCAAGGTCGCTCTCGTCGATTCGCAGGACGCCTGGGACGGCAAGGCCGCGCCGGTGCAGGGCGATGGCGGGCCGCCGCAAGGCGAAGACGCCAGCTTCACCTTCAACCATCTCAAGCCCGGCAGTTACGCGGTGATGATCAGCCACGACGAAAACGGCAACGGCAAGCTCGACACCAACGTGATGGGCATGCCGCTGGAAGGCTACGGCTTCAGCAACAACCCGCGGGTGATGCGCAAGCCGACCTGGGACGAGGCGCGTTTCGAAATCGGCAAGGAAGACGTCGCCATCGATATCGCCCTGCACTGATCTTCCCTCAGCAAGGAGCATCGCCATGAGCATTACCGGTAACAGCCGTCGCCGTTTCCTGCGCAACCTGCTGTCCGGCGCCACCGCGCTGGCCCTCGCGCCTTCCCTGCTGCATGGCCAATCCGCGTTCGCCGGCGATCCGGCCGCGTTCGCAAAGGGACTGCGTGAGCATCCGTGGCTGGCCGGCTGGAAGAGCGTGCAATCCGAATCGCTGGGTCCCAGCGTGCTGCCGGTGGAAGGCCGCCTGCCCGAGGGCCTCGCCGGCACGCTGTATCGCAACGGACCCGCATGGACCGAGCGTGCCGGATTCCGTTACGAACACTGGTTCGATGGCGACGGCATGGTCCATGGATGGCGATTGCAGGGCGACACCGTGGTCCATCGCGCGCGCATGGTCGCCACCCCCAAGTTCACTCGCGAGCAGAAGGCCGGGCGCTTTATGACACCCGCCGCCGGCACTACCGTTCCCGACATGCAGCCGATCCGCAACAACGACGATGCAAACACCGCCAACACCTCGGTGCTGACGATCAACGGACGTTTGTTCGCCTTGTGCGAAGCGGGCTCCGCGTTCGAGCTCGATCCCGACCAGTTGACCACGATCGGTCCGGTGACCTGGCGCCCCGACCTGGCCAGCGTGCCGTTCTCGGCGCATCCGCTGGTCGACCGCGATGGTTCGGTGTGGAACTTCGGCGCGATCGGCCTGATGGGCGGTTCCGGCCTGTTCGTCTGGCACGTGGGCGTCGACGGCAGGCTGATTTCCGGCGACATGCTGGACACGCCGGTGCGCGGCTACCTGCACAGCTTCGCGCAGACCGACAACCACCTGGTGTTCACGTTGATCCCGTTCGATTACCGGGAAGACCGGGGCGCGTTCTTCGAGCGCCTGCGCTTCCAGCCCGACCAGTCGCTGCGGGTGGCGGTGGTGGCGAAAGACGATCCGGCGAAGGCACGCTGGTTCGAAGCCGACTTCGCCGCGATCTATCATTTCGGCGATGCGTACGAGCGCAACGGCAGGATCGTAATGCGCGCGGTGCAACACGCGGACATCGAGGAAGCGCGTTCGCCGATGCGCCAGGCCATGAACGGCCGGCCCGACGCGCACGGTGGCAAGGGCCGGTTGCGCGAACTCCACCTGGACCTGCGCGACGGCAAGGCGCGCTGGGAAGACACCGGCGTGGCCGGCATCGAGTTCCCGCTGTTCGATCCGCGCACGCGCGGCGATCGTGCAGCCAGGATCTACGCCCCGACCAATGAAGGCGCGCATTCGGCACCGTATTTCAACGCCGTCGCCGCGTACGACGTGGAACGTGGACGTCGCCAGGTGCATCGCTATGGCGAGTCGATCCTGGCCGAGGAACATGTATTCGTGCCGAAGCCGGGAAGCACCCGGGTCGACGAAGGCTGGCTGGTGGGCACCCTGCTCGACAGCGCGCGCGGCCGCAGCGGCATCGCCGTGCTGGATGCGCAACGCATCGAGCAAGGGCCGCTGGCCCAGGCATGGTTGCCGACCACCGTTCCGCTGGGATTCCACGGCCACTTCGCCGCGGCCTGATACGAAGTTGATGCATGTGTGGGAGCGGCGTAAGCCGCGAAAGGGCCATCGATAAAGCATCGCGGCTTACGCCGCTCCCACATCCCACAGGGGTTGAGCTCTGCTGACAACAGGCTGTCAGCAGGGCCCGCGCATGCTGTCGTCGTGCGATCGGCACGGCACCCGAAGCAAGCACATGCAGCCATCCATGCAGCAACCCACACAGGCCAGCGACGACGGCCGCCACGATTTTGATTTCTACCATGGTCGCTGGCAGGTGCGGAACGTGCGCCTGCGCGAGCGCCTGGTTGGCAGCGACGATTGGGAGACTTTCGATGCTACCCAGCAATGCGTTCCGCTGCTGGATGGCATCGGCAATATCGACGATTTCGTCACCGACTGGGACGAAGGTTACCGTGGCATGACCCTGCGCCTGTTCGACCTGCAGGCGAAGCAGTGGAGCCTGTACTGGGCCGGTAACCGCAGTGGCGTGCTGGAACCGCCGGTGGTCGGCCGTTTCGAACAGGGCGTAGGCATCTTCGAGGGCGACGACGTTTATCAGGGCCGGCCGCTGCGGGTGCGCTTCACCTGGTCGGAGATCAATACACGCAGTGCGCACTGGCAGCAGGCGTTCTCGATCGATGGTGGCCGCAGCTGGGAGACCAACTGGCACATGTACATGAGTCGTTGCGACGACTGAACCGTTTCCTCTGGCCGAACAAGGCGTACAGACATGAACCTCACCGTGGAAATCCGCACCTACAACCTGAAACCCGGAGCGCGCGAACACTTTGCCCGCATCGCCGGCGAGCAAGTGATGCCCATGCTCGCGCGCTGGGACACCGACGTGGTCCGCCATGGACCTTCCACGCACGGCCAGGACACCTATGTCCTGATCCGCAACGACTCCAGCCTGGACGACCGGCAGCAACGCCAGGACGCGTTCCATGGCAGCGCCGAATGGATCCAGGGTCCGCGCGCTTGGATCCTCGAACTGATCGAGGGCTTCACCTCGCTGGTGCTGGAACTGGAGGTTTCCACCCTGGCCGGCCTGCGCGACGGGGCCGTACAGGCATGAACATGGGTCCCGACATCCGCGAAGACGTGATCGAGTTGCGCCAGTACACGCTCAAGCCCGGGCGTCGCGACGAGTTGATCGAACTGTTCGAACGCGAATTGATCGAAGGCCAGCAGGCCGCTGGCATGCGCATCCTCGGCCAGTTCCACGATGCCGACGATGCCGATCGTTTCGTCTGGCTGCGCGGCTTCACCGGCATGGCCGGGCGCCGGCAGGCACTGGCCGATTTCTACGGCGGACCGGTGTGGCAGACGCATCGCTCGGCGGCCAACGACAGCATGCTCGATTCGGACAACGTGCTGCTGTTGCGGCCCGCGTATCCCGGTTCCAACTTCAATCCTTCGTCGACGCCGGACGAGGACACGGGTGGATCCATGTTCGCGACCCTGCAGTATTTCGACGCGCCGGTCAGCGACGAGGTGTTGGCGTTCTTCGCCCAGGTGCTGGTGGCTGCGTGGGCGCGGATCGGCGTCCCGGTGCTGGCCAGCTTCAGCACCGAATACGGTGCCAACGATTTCCCGGCCCTACCGGTGCGCGAAGGCGAACACGTGCTGCTGTGGTTCTCGCGCCATGCCGATGCCGCCGCCTACCAGCGGCATCAGGCGCAACTGGCGGAGTGGCCGCGGGTCTCGGCCGCATGGGCGCGGTTGGCGCCACGGCCGGCGCAGGTCCTGGAGCTGCGGGCGACGCCGCGTTCCTGGTTGCGCGGCTGACGGCATGGCGATGTTCCTTTGCATGGCCCGGCGTGACCGCGCGATGATGCGTACATGCGCCGCGCCGACCGCCTGTTTCTGATAATCCATGCCCTGCGCGGCCGCCGTTCGGCGATGACTGCGCAGACGCTGGCGGAGACTCTGCATGTTTCCCTGCGCACCATCTACCGCGACGTCGCCGACCTGCAACGCTCCGGGGTGCCGGTCGAGGGCGCGGCCGGGGTCGGCTACGTGTTGCGCAAGGGTTCGGACATCCCGCCGCTGATGTTCAATGCCGAAGAGCTCGAGGCATTGGTGGTCGGTACCCGCTTCGTGCGCGCGTTCGGCGGCAAGCGCCTGGGCCTGGGCGCCAGCGCGGCGTTGCTGAAGATCGAGGCGGTGCTGCCGTCCGAGCTACGCGAGCGTTCGCGCCGCACGCGCATCTTCGCCCCCGAACTGGAGAGCCGCATCGAGTCCACCGGCATGATCGACCGCCTGCATGGGGCGATCGAGGCGCGTCACCTGTTGCGTTTGCAGTACCGTGATCCGTCCGGTAATGAAACCCGTCGCGAAGTAGAGCCGCTGTGCCTGGCTTTTTGGGGCGGCAGCTGGACGCTTGGGGCCTGGTGCCGGCTGCGCGCGGACTTCCGCAGCTTTCGTCCTGACCGGATCGTTAGCTTCGAACCCAGTGGTGCGACGTATGCCGAAACCCCGACGCGGGGTCTGGAGGCGTATCTGCGTTCGGTGGATAGCCGGCAGCAGCCTGATACCTGACCACGCTGGCGCCATCGTGGTGGCGTTCAACGGCGGGTCCGACTGGGTCAACGCGCCACGGGCTGCACTTCGACGCTGCGTCCGGCGGCCTGGCCTTCGCGCAAGGCGAGCGCGCGGGTAGCTGCGTTGCTGGCGGTCTTCACCTCACCCACCGCGACCGAATGGGCGCGTAGCCAGGTCGCCACCGCCTGCGCCCGCGCCTCGGCCAGCGCGCTATCGCCACCGGCGTGGCCTTCGACCTGCACTTCGGTGGATTGCCAGCGATCCATCGCCCAGGCGATGTCTTCCAGCGCGGCAATGGCCGCGGCATCCAGGGTCGAGGCGTCGTCGGCAAAACCTACCCGCGGCAGCGCCTGCACCGCGGGGATCACGCGGGTGCGCGGGCCGTCTCTCGCCGACAACAGGCTGGCTTCCAGGCGTCTGGCGGCGCCGAGGTCCAGGCCAGCGTCAGCGCGCAGCTGCCAGCGGGCCTTGTTCCCACCCTGCACTATTTCCAGTTCTCCGAAGTGGCCCAGCGCGCGCTGCTGCAACGCCCGGCTGGCGCGCTCGCTTGCCGTGCGCGCCTCGGATTCGCGCAGCGCCGAGCTCTGCAGACGGTCGACGCTGCGATGCAGTTCTGCCAGCGAGGCCTGTTCGCTCGCCACCTGCTGGTCGTCGGCGGTCAGTACTTCGCGTAGTTCGACGACAACCGGCTGGCCAAGGGTGTCTTCCAGTTGCCGTTCCAGTTGCTCGCCCAGTCGTGGCCTGAACTTCGGCGTCATCAGCACCGCGTCGACCAGTACGGTCTGGCCATTGCGATCGACGCGCAGGGTGGTGATGCGCCCGCCGCCTTCCTGCGCCGAGGCTTCCAGCGTCGTGCGAATGCTGCGATCGACGAAACCGCGCGCGGCGATGTTGCGCAATGCCAGCCCGAGCGGGATCGACAGCAACACGAAGCAGGAAATGATCAGCATCGCCTGCCAGGCGGTTTGTCGTGGCGAATCGGCGCGGCCGAATCCATACCAGCGCGCAACCACGGTCACCGACAGGGCGATGGCAAGCAGGTTGGTCATGAACAGGAACGCGGCGCCGCCGGCGATGCTGGCGTTGCCGACCGCGATACCGAAACCGACCACGGCCAAGGGCGGCATGAGTGCGGTAGCGATGGCCACCCCTACGATGGTTTCGCCCTTGCGGGTGATCGTGGCATAGGCGCCGGCAAGCCCGGAGAAAATGGCCACGAGCAAGTCGAACAAGGTCGGCTCGGTGCGCGACAGGATTTCCTGGGTGGGCTCCTGCAGCGGCGAGATCGTGACGATCAGGATCGAGATCAGCAGTGCCAGGGCCACGCCGACGCCCATGTTCTTCAGCGAGTCGCGCAGAGTCCGCAGGTCGAAGGTCGCCAGGGCCATGCCCATCTCGACGATCGGCCCCATCAGCGGCGAGATCAGCATCGCCCCGATGATCACCGCGCCCGATCCTTGCAACAGCCCGAGCATGGCGATGCCTGCGGACATCAATGTCATGAACGCGAATCGCGGCGCCAGTTCGCCGCCCTCATCCACGTGGCGAAGGACGTCGACTCGATCAACTACCAGGTTGTCGCGGCGCCACTGGCGCAGCCAGCGCAGCAAGGCCTCAGGAGACGCCATCACTTGTTCCAGGGATTGGGGCGGCGAGCATAACAGTCGTGCCCAGGTCGGGTTTGCAGCGCAACGCCACCGCCCAGCTCAACGATGGATTGCCGACGGCCCATAATCAAACCGGGCCTGTCCTGCATCCGCCGTTGGCTGTTGTCTTTTGTTGTCCGGCCCTGTGTCGCCGGCCGACTGCCTCAGCGCGACCATTGCCACTGCGCCCCCAGCAGGACGCCGCGATCGGGTCCGGGCTCGTAGAAGCGGCTGTTGCCTTCGTTGACTATCACCGAACCGATGTAGGCATGGTCCAGCGCGTTGTCGATGCGGAGGAAACCGCGCAGGCGGCCGTGGCCCAGGTTCCAGCTACGGGCGGCCTCCAGGTTGAGCAGCAAGTAGCCGGGCGCGGACTGGCTGGCGATGTCGTTGACCGCAACGCCACCGATACCGTTGCCTTCGACCGCTGCCGACCACGCCTGCCCCCGCCATTGCAGGCGTGCGAACAACTGTTGTTCGGGTACGCCGGGAATACGCGATCCGGCTGCCACCGGCGTATCGGGAATGGTGCAGCCGGTGCGGTTGCAGATCAGGAAGGCATCCTGGAATTTCGCCTGCAGCCAGGTATAGGAAAGCTGCATATTCCACTGTGCGGCAAGCGGCAGCTCCAACGAGGCCTCGGCGCCTTGCCGGCGCGCGTGCCCGACATTGCGGTAGGTACTGCGGCCGCCGACGTTGCTGGCCACGGCAAGTTCATCATCGGTGTCGGCACGGAACAGCGCGGCGTCCAGCAATGCGCCGTTGCCAATGCGCCATTTTCCGCCGAGCTCCAGGTTGCGGCTGACCGCGGGCGAAAGGTCCAGCGCCAGTCCGGCGCCGCCATCGGCGCGATAGCCGAGTTCGTTGAAGGTAGGAGTTTCGAATCCGCGTCCTGCCGACAGGTACACGCGTGTGTCTTCGTTCGGGCTGAACACCAGGCCTGCGACCGGCGTGGTCCGCGAATAATCGACGCGGCCGCTGTCATCGGGATTGCCGGCGGTGATGTAGGCATCGTCGGAACGGAACCGCACTTCGCTGTGGCGCATGCCGGCCAGCAGCGCCCAGCGATCCGAAAACTTCCACCAGGCCTGGGCGAACTGGTCGAAATTCCCGACCCGATTGCGCTCGTCGCGGCGCTGCGCGCCTTTCACGCCAAGGGTGCTGCCGACGAAATTCTCGTAGCCCTGCCGATGCTGGCGCTGGCGATCCGCATTCATGCCGATGGTGGCTTCGAACGGACGCGCAGCCACTTCGCCCTGCCAGCTCCAGCGCGCGTCGAGGCCGCCGTAGTCGTTGTCCAGGTCGATGACGCCGCCGGAGTTGAGCGGATTGGCCTGGGCGATCGCCGGCAGCGACAGGAATTGCTCGACGCTTCGTTGTCCGCCGTAGCCCATCACCCGCAGGGTTTGCGCCTGGCCCAGCGGTTGCTGCCAGGTCACGCCGGCCTGGGCCTGCCGCACCGACTTGCGGGTATCGAACTGCACGGCCACCGGCGAAGCCTGGCGTGGATCGTCACGGACCTGGTCCCGGGTCAGGCCGAGCGGATCGTCGGCGTCGGGCAGGTCCAGGTAATTCACGATCAGGTCGAGCCGTCGCTCGCTGCCCAGGTCGAAAGTAAATTTCGCATTGGCGGAATCGCGCCGCGCCGCACTGTGTCCGCGATAGCCATCGGTCTCAAAAGTAGAAGCGGCCAGGTTGTAGCCCAACGCGCCCTGTTTACCGAGCAGGCGTGTCGACAGCGCATGGCTGGCGTTGCTGCCAGCCGATGCGGAGACGCGCCATTGGTCCGGATCCTCGCCGTCCGCGCTCCATAACTGCAGCACGCCGCCGGAGGAGTTTCCGTACAAGGCCGAGAACGGACCGCGCATGACCTCGATGCGGTCGCCGGCGGCGAGGTTGAAATGCGACAGTTGCCCTTGCCCGTCCGGCATCGACGCGGGAACGCCATCGGCGAACAGGCGCACCCCGCGCACGCCGAAGGTAGAGCGCGCGCCAAAGCCCCGCATCGACAACTGCGTGTCCTGCGCATAGTTCTGCCGGTCGCGGGCGAGCAGGCCGGGGATGCCGACCAGTTTCTCGGAGACGTTCACTCCCGCCGTGGCGCTGTCTTCGCGCAGGTCGACGATGTCCAGCGAGGCCGGCGTGTCGAATGCGGATACACCCTGCAGGCGCGTGGCCTGCACGCGGACGCGTTCAAGGGTGACGGGATCAGGGTGGGTCTGCGCGAGTGTCTCCGCACAGGCCAAAAACGACAGCAGCAGAAACAACGAACGGGGAAAAATCATGTCGCCATGATCGCCGATCTTCTGTTCACTTGTAGGAGCGGGCCCTGCCCGCGATGCTTTTATCGCCTGATCACCGAAGCGCATCGCGGGCAGGGCCCGCTCCTGCGACGCCCGGAAGCGAAGTCCCCTGGAGGACAAAACGCAACTCAGACGTCGGCGTCGGTGGCCCAGCCCTCGCCGGTGCCCCGATGGAAGACGTGATCCGACTGCAGCACTTTGCCTGCGGGGAACGCCTCGCGCTGCGCCAGCTTCGCGTAGAGCGGAGTGAAATCCGGTTCGGTCGCGGTGATCAATTGCGCGAAGCTGTCGATCACGAAATAGGTCTTCTGGAAGGTGTCGATGCGGTAACGCGTACGCATCACCCGTTCCAGGTCGAAACCAATGCGATTGGGCGCGGGCGCTTCCAGCGAATACAACGACTCGCCCTTCGACGAAACGATGCCGCTGCCATAGATGCGCAGGCCCTGTGGCGTGTTGATCAGGCCAAACTCCACCGTGTACCAGTACAGCCGGGTCAGGTTGACCAAGGCCTCGGGGCCGATCGCATGGGCCTTCACCCCGCCGCGGCCATAGGCCTGCATGTAGTCGGCGAACAGCGGATTCATCAGCAGCGGCACGTGGCCGAACAGGTCGTGGAACAGGTCCGGTTCGGCGATGTAGTCGATCTGGTCCGGGCGCCGGATCCACCAGGTGACCGGGAAGCGACGATTGGCCAGGTGATCGAAGAAATCCAGTTCCGGCAGCAGGCCTTGCACCCCGACCAGGGTCCAGCCGGTCGCTGCGCCCAGCACCTCGTTCAACTGGTCGAAGCGCGGGATCGCATGCGGGGTCATGCCCATTTCGTCCTGGGCGTGCAGGAATTCGTCGCTGGCCCTTCCCACCAGCAGTTCACGCTGGCGCTGGTACAGCGTGCCCCAGGTGGCGTGGTCTTCGGCCCTGTAGTCCTCCCAGGGCTGCTCGACCACGGCGGTCGTATAGACCGGGACGTAGCCCTTGTCGGTCTGTTGATGCTCGACACGGCGCGGTTCGTTCACGGGGTCTCCAAGGGGCTGGCGATGGGCGGGCGACCCTTGATGGTAGCGGCGGAGGTGCGCAACAGGGTTGCGAAGTTGCACGGAATCCCACCACAGGCGCAATATAATTGCGTGTTTAACCGAAAGCAAACATGAAATGGCCGCATCCCTCTCTCTGGACCGCATCGACCTGCGCCTGCTCTCACTCCTGCAGCAGGATGGACGCGCCACCAATGCCGACATCGCCACCCAGGTAAACCTGTCGGCGTCTGCCTGCCTGCGTCGGATCCAGCGATTGGAATCCTCTGGCGTCATCCAGGGCTATGCGGCCCTGGTCGACCCCAAGCGGGTCGGCCTGGGCCTGCAGGCCTTCGTCCGCGTGCAACTGGAAAAGCATGGACAGCTTGGGCTGGACCGGTTCATCGAAGGGGTGAACAGCTGGGACGAGGTCGTTGCCTGCCACGCCCTGACTGGCGACATGGATTACCTGCTGCAGGTGGTGGTCCAGGATCTGGAGCATTTCTCCCGCTTCCTGCTCGACAAGCTGATCAATGCCACCGGCGTGGCCGATGTCAATTCCAGTTTCGTCCTGCGCACGGTCAAACAGACCCGCGCCCTACCGCTGGCGCATCTGTCGTCGTAGGAGCGCCCCGTGGGCGCGAGCGCGTGTGCGTGGTCTCAAGAGCGAGAGCTCGTGCCCATGGCGCGCTCCTACGAAGGTCATTGCCCCACGAAGTGCTGTCCTGCAACATGCGTGTGCCAGGCGCCGCGCCTTGCCCCTTCCACCACCCTCCGGAAGCCATCATGTCCCCGACCCGTTCCTCGTCCGTGCGTCCACATCGACTCGCTCTTGCCATCGCCGCCCTGTTGCCGTTTGGCAGCGCCCTGGCGCAGGACGCCTCGCCTGCCGCGACCGTGGCTGCGGAAAAGGCAGCCACCACCCTGGATGCGGTGCAGGTCACCGCCCAGCGCCGCGTGGAAAACATCCAGGACGTGCCGGTTTCGATCAGCACCATCAGCAGTGAAAAACTCGACGTGCTCGCCTCCGGTGGCAACGACGTGCGCTTCCTCTCCGCGCGCGTGCCCAGCCTCAACATCGAATCCTCCTATGGCCGCGCTTTCCCGCGTTTCTACATCCGCGGGCTGGGCAATACCGACTTCGACCTCAACGCTTCGCAGCCGGTGTCGCTGATCTATGACGACGTGGTCCAGGAAAGCCCTTTGCTGAAGGGCTTCCCGGTATTCGACCTGGAGCGCATCGAAGTGCTGCGCGGACCGCAGGGCACGCTGTTCGGCCGCAACACGCCGGCTGGCGTGGTCAAGTTCGAATCGGCCAAGCCGACCCAGGAGTTCGGCGGCTACGGCAAGGTCTCCTACGGCACCGACAACATGTGGAACGTGGAAGGCGCGGTGGGTGGCGGCCTCACCGATCGCTGGTCGGCGCGCGCCTCGGTGCTGTTCCAGCGCCGCGACGACTCGGTCGACAACACCTTTGCCGGCCCCAATGACGGCTTCGAGGGCTATGACGAATCCGCCGCACGCGTGCAGTTCCTGTACGAGGGCGATGCGTTCGAAGGCCTGTTCAACCTGCACAAGCGCCACCTCAACGGCACCGCGCGTTTGTTCCGGGCCAACATCATCGAGCCGGGCAGCAACAACCTGGTCGACGGTTTCGACCGTGACAAGGTCTCCACCGACGGCGTCAATTTCTCCGATCTAGACACCTGGGGCGGCAGTGCGCGCCTGCGTTGGGACCTGGGCCGGGTGAGCCTGTATTCGATCACCGGCTATGAAACCGCCGAGTCGCTCAACCGTGGCGACATCGATGGCGGCTTCGGCGCTGCGTTCCTCGGCCCCGGCAATTCGGGCCCCGGCTTCATCCCGTTCGCCTCCGAATCAGCCGATGGCCTGCCGGATCACCGCCAGATCACCCAGGAATTCCGCGTCGAGTCCAATGAGTGGGGCCGCTTCGACTGGCAAGCCGGCCTGTTCTATTACGATGAAGACATCAGCATCGACAGCTTCAACTACGACTCGCTGACCCCCGGCAATCCGCGTGCGGGTTACGCGATCCAGCAGCAGCGCAACAAGGCCTGGGCCGCGTTTGCCTCCGGCGACCTCGACGTGACCGACAAATTCAAGCTGCGCGGTGGCCTGCGCTACACCCAGGACAAGAAGGACTTCAGCGCCAGCGTGCTGGAAGCCGCGCCGTTCTCGGCCGCGCCGGTGGGCGGTCCGTACAAGGTGCACACCGACGTCGACGACGTCAGCTGGGACCTGAGCGGCGTCTACAAGCTGGACGAAAACATCAACCTGTACGCGCGCGTGGCCAAGGGCTTCCGCGCGCCGTCGATCCAGGGCCGCCTGTTGTTCGCCAGCGCCGCGGCCGTGGCTGACAACGGCGGCGTTTCCACCGCGGGTTCGGAGGAAGTGATTTCCTACGAGGCCGGGATCAAGGCCGACCTCTGGGACAAGCGTGCGCGCCTGGGCTTCAACGTATTCCGCTATGACGTGAGCGACCAGCAGATCATCGCGGTGGGCGGCGGCGGCAACACCGCGACCCTGCTCAACGCGGACAGGACCATCGGCCAGGGTTTCGAGCTGGACCTGGAGGCCTATCTGACTGATAGCCTGCTGGTCACCCTGGGCAGCAGCTACAACGATACCGAGATCGACGATCCGAACCTGGCCGTGCCGGGTTGCGGCGGCGGCTGCACGGTCACCGATCCGGAAACCGCGCCGGGTTCCGGCCTTTACATCATCAATGGCAATTCCCTGCCGCAGGCGCCCAAGTGGGTCCACAACGTGACCGCACGCTGGGCCATGCCGGTCGGGGATGGCGGCGAGTTCTACGTGTTCACCGACTGGGCTTATCGCAGCGAAGTCAGCTTCTTCCTGTACCAGTCCAAGGAATTCACCGGCAAGTCCTCGGTCGAAGGCGGACTGCGCATCGGCTACAACTGGAACCAGGGCGATTACGGCGTGGCCGTGTTCGGCCGCAACATCACCGACCAGACCCGCATCGTCGGCGGCATCGACTTCAACAACCTGACCGGCTTCCTCAACGAGCCGCGCACGCTGGGCGTGGAGTTCAGCGCCCGGTTCTGAGATGTTTCAAAACCCTTCCCGTTCGCGGGAAGGGTTTCCTGTAGGAGCGGGCCTTGACCGCAATGCTCTTGCTTCAATGTCAGAAGCATCGCGGGCAAGGCCCGCCCCTACGATGTTGTCGTGTTACTCGCGCGGCGGGAACTTCAACACCGCGCCGCGCGTTTCTTCCTGTTGCGCTCGATGCCACAGCACCGGCACCTCGCGCGGCGCCGGTGGTTCCAGTTCGTCGTATAGCGGGGCGACGGCTTCTTCCTCGTCTTCCCAGCTGTAGCGCTTGCGCGGCAAGGCGGGGTCGAGCCTGCGGAACAGCAACGCGGCGATCACGCCACCCAACGCACCGCCCAGATGCGACTGCCAGGAAATGCCGGCTTCGTGCGGCAGCACGGTCAGCAGCATGCCGCCGTAGAAGAAGAACGCGATCATGCCAGTGGCAATGGCCGCATTGTCACGGCGCAACAGTCCCAAAGTGAAGAGCAGGAACATCAGGCCATGGGTCACGCCACTGGCGCCGAGATGATGGGTGCCCACATCACCCAACAGCCACGCGCCCAGCCCGGAGCCGATCCACAGGAACGGCAGTGACCATGCGGTGGCGCGGGGATACACGCTGCCGGCCAAGGTGCCGAGGATCAGCAGCGAGGTCGCGTTGGCCGCGATGTGCTCCAGCGAACCATGCAACAGCGGTGCGGTCAGGATGCCAAGCAATCCGTGCACGTCATGTGGCGCAACCGCCAGTGGCGACCAGTTGAAACTGGCCTGTGCGGAATAGGCCAGGATAAGGATCAGCACGAACCCCAGGCTGACATTCAACGCGCGCAGCAGGCGCCGGCGGTCGGCCTTGCCTTGTGCCTCGTGGTCGTGGCGTGGGTCGTCAGGGTGGTAGCGGTCCATAACCCAATGGATGGCGCTGGGACAGGGGAATGCAAGGGTCGGGATGATGTATCCCGCCGGACCTCCGGGAACGTGGGCAACATGAATGAAAAACCGGCCTGCCTGCTGCAAGCCGATTCGTTTGCCTCATCGCATGCGTGCCGGCAATGAGGCATTCAAGTGCCGGTTCCCCATTGCAACCCGGCTACGTGGCCGGAAACACGCCATCAATGGGCCGTTTCAGATTTCACCGGCCGCAACAGACTCAGCACCATCGTTGCTCCGATAATCGCCGCCACCACGCCCAAGGACCAAAGCAGCGGAACCTTGTAAACGTCGATCAGCAGCATCTTCGTACCGATGAATCCCAGTACCAGCGCCAGCCCATAGGGCAGCAAGTGGAAGCGGTCGGCCATGCCGGCCAGCAGGAAGAACATCGCGCGCAGGCCCAGCACTGCGAAGACATTCGACGTAAGCACGATGAAGGGATCGGTGGTGATGGCGAAGATCGCCGGAATGCTGTCCACCGCGAAAATCAAGTCGGTAACCGCGATCATCGCCAGTACGACGAACAGCGGCGTGTAGCGGCGGCGCTTGCCACGCCCGATCCACAGCGCGGCGCCGCGGTAGCGATTGATCAGCGGCAGGTGTCCGGTGATCCAGCGCAACATCGGGTTCTTGTCCATTTCCGGCGCCTTGCCCGCCGCCGTCCACATCTTGACGCCCGTGACCAGCAGGAACGCGCCGAAGAGATAAAGCACCCAATGGAACGTGGCCACCAGCGCGGCGCCGGCCACGATCATCACCGCGCGCAGCACGATTGCGCCCAGCACCCCGAGCATCAACGCGCGCTGGCGTTGTTCCTCGGGCACCGCGAAGTAGTTGAACAACATCAGGAACACGAAGATGTTGTCGACCGCCAGCGACTTCTCCACCAGATAGCCAGTCAGGAATTCCAGCCCGACCCGGTTGGCCACCACTTCTCCGACCGTAGCGCTCAGGTACCACCACAGCCCGCCGTTGAACAGCATCGCCAGCGCCACCCAGCCCGCGCTCCACCACGAGGCTTCCTTGAAAGTGACCTTGTGCGGCCCGCCGTGGCGCATCAGCACCAGGTCCGCCACTAGCGCAGCCGCCACCAAGACCGCGAAACCGCCCCACAGCCAGGGGTTGCCTATCGTTTCCATATTGTTGCTCCCGTAGAAATCAGAACGCCTAGGACCGTTCGGTTCGAGGCGTCTGCGGGATCATGGGAACCCTTGGGAGACGGACCTTTCGCCTGGCGGCGAAGGTCTTGCTCACAGGCCGCTGTTCAGGCCTGCTGCCGGACCGGAGCTTGCGCTCGTAATGACGGCCTCAGCATCGGGAGCTACTCCCCTTCTGGGACGAGCATTGTCACCACCAGGAAGGGAGGCGTCAAACCGGCCCGGTAGAATACGCACATGAATACTCCACTCCCCGCCGTCCATCTCAAGAACGCCTGGCGCTCCAGCCATCCCTGGATCTTCCAGAAACTGGTCGCCAAGCCCGAGCAGAAACCCAAGCCCGGGACCCTCGTCGACGTGATCGGCCTGGAAGGCGAATGGATCGGTCGCGGTTTCTACAACGGCCACTCGCGCATCGCCGTGCGCATCCTCGAAACCGATCCCGACGTGCCCGTCGATGCCGGCTGGTTCTCGCGCAAGATCGCCCAGGCCGTGTCGCTGCGCCGCGACGTGCTCAAGCTCGACGGGGTTTCCAACGCCTGGCGCGTGGTCCATGCCGAAGGCGATGGCCTGTCCGGCCTGGTGGTGGACCGTTACGACGACCTGCTGGTGGTCGAGTTCTTCAGCGCCGGCATGTTCCGCCATCGCGAGTGGATCTACGAAGCCTTGAAGGAACAATTCCCCGGTGCGCGCTTCTACAGCTTCGCCGAGGAACACGTGCAGAAGCAGGAGTCGTTCGATTTCCGCGGCACCGAGCCACCGGCACCGGCGATCATCACCGAGAACGGCGTGCGCTTCCGCGCCGACCCGGCCGGCGCGCACAAGACCGGGTTCTTCGCAGACCAGCGCGACAACCGCGAATGGCTGTCGCACCAGGTCGCCGGCAAGCGCGTGCTCGACCTGTGCTGCAACACCGGCGGCTTCGGCGTGTACGCCAAGGTCCGCGGTGCCGAGGAAGTGGTCGGCGTCGATATCGACGAAGACGTGATCAGCATCGCCAGGGGCAACGCCAAGCTCAATGACGTGAAACTGAAGTTCGTGCAGGCCGACATCTTCCCGTGGCTGCGCGATGCCGGCAATGCGAAGGACCTCTACGACGTGGTGATCCTGGACCCGGCCAAGATGACCCGCGACCGCGAGCAGGTGATCGCCGCGCTGAAGAAATACCTGGACATGAACAAGCTGGCGCTGGGCGTGGTCAAGCCGGGTGGATTGTTCGCCACGTTCTCATGTACGGGACTGGTCAGTGAGCAGGAGTTCCTCGACATGCTGCGCCGCGCCGCGTATTTCTCCGGCCGCACCATCCAGATCCTCAAGTTGGCGGGCGCCGGCGCGGACCATCCGTTCATGGCCCACGTACAGGAATCGCGTTACCTGAAAGCGGTGTTCTGCCGGGTGTTCTGATGTTCTTGCCCCCTTTGCAAAGGGCGGGCAGCGGCATCGCCGCTGACGGGGGAATTGCTTTTGATCTTGATCTTGCTTCTCTCAAGGCAAGAGCAAATCCCCCTCTATCCCCCTTTTCCAAAGGGGGAAGCCCACTCCGCGATTTCCCCTTTTCCCTTCCTTGCCATCGCAAACACGAGCCGGGCAATCCACCTGCGCTTAGGTAGCAGGCGAAAACCTCAGTAGCCGTTCTCGCGCAGGGTCTTGTGTACCTGCTCATGCTGCGCCTGCAGTTGCGGGCTGGGCACCTTGCCCAGCAAGCTGACAATCACGATCCCGGTGGTGGCGGCGAGGAAGCCGGGCACGATTTCATAGAGGGCGCTGCCGGTCTGTTTCCACAGCACCACGGTCACTGCACCCGCCACCATGCCGGCCAGCGCGCCGTTGCGGGTCATCCGCTTCCAGAACAGCGACAGCACCACCACCGGTCCGAACGCGGCACCGAAACCGGCCCAGGCATAGGCCACCAGACCCAGTACTCGACTCTCGGGGTCGCGCGCGATCCACACCGCCAGCAGTGCCACCATCAGCACCATGACCCGCCCGAACCACACCAGTTCCGCATGCCCGGCCTTGGGGCGCACGAAGCCGCGGTAGAAATCCTCGGTCAGCGCGCTGGAACAGACCAGCAACTGCGCCGACAGGGTGCTCATGATCGCCGCCAGGATGGCCGACAGCAGCACGCCGGCGATCCACGGGTTGAACAGCAGTTCGGACAGCAGGATGAATACGCGTTCGGGGTTGGCGTTGACCGGGCCGGCCACGTCCGCATGCGCGGCGAACCAGGCGATACCGAAGAAGCCGGTCGCCAATGCCCCGGTCAGGCACAGCATCATCCAGGTCATGGCGATGCGGCGCGCGCGCGGGATCGTCGCCAGGTCGTCGGCGGCCATGAACCGGGCCAGGATATGCGGCTGGCCGAAATACCCCAGCCCCCATGCCAGCGAGGAAACAATCGCGATCAGGCCGCCCGCGCCCACCCACTGCAGTCGCGCCGGATCGACTTGCTCGATCAAGGCCATTGCCGGCGCCAGTCCACCCACGCCGATGACGGTGAATACCGGGACCAGCAGCAGCGCGAAGATCATCAGCGTGGCCTGCACGGTGTCGGTCCAGCTGACCGCCAGG
>JBDTPP010000013.1:0-35452 GCA_039932615.1 Pseudoxanthomonas sp. | reverse complement strand
ATGTAATCACGCTGGCCGGACTGGAAAATGACCTCGCACTGCGGGGTCTTTTTTTCCATATCCATAAGTGATGCCGATCTCGGGAAACCCCAGGACGTGGCCTTCGCAAGCCACCTTTCAAAGATGATGTGAATGCACCCGCTTCCACAGCTCGCGGCTGGTCGACATCAGGCGCGAATGTCCTTGCGGATAGTCCCGGCCGCCCCTGGCATACAGCGACAGCGCTTCCCGCAGGCGCTCGGCGACGCCGTCGCCATCGGCTATGCGGTAGAGCGGATCGATTTCGATACGTTGACACAGCTTGTCCAGCTCGTACTTGCCCTCGCCCATGTAGTCCAGCGATGCGCACTCGATGATGTAGGCCAGGTCGTCCAGGATTCGGAGCAATGCGGGCAGTTCGTCGGTATAGGTGGTGTCCATGCCTGCAACACCGCAATCCGGGGCGATATCCGGCCATCGGCGGAGGCCATGACCGGGGCTGGAAAGCACACGCTGGATGGACTGGCGCCTGCCGCCGCACCTCGCCAGGCACCTTTGATCAGATAATTCCCTCGCAGTGCAACAAACTACGTATGGTGCGGCAATGATGATGCACGAGTTCCTCACCACGAACCGGACCGAGCTGATCGCACGCTGCCGGCGCAAGGTCGCCCTGCGCGCGCCGCCCGGAATGCAGGAGAAAGAACTGGCGCACGGGGTGACCGTCTTCCTCGATCAGCTGATCAAGACCTTGATCGTGGAACAGACCACCACACCGATGCGCAGCCGCAAGGTCTCCGGCCCGTCCGGTGGCGGCAAGCCGAACCTGTCGGAAATCGGCGAATCGGCGACCCAGCATGGTCGGGAGCTGCAGCGACACGGATTCAGCGCCGAGGAAGTGGTCCATGACTACGGCGACCTGTGCCAGGCGATCTCGGACCTGGCCTTCGAGCGCGGCGAAACCATGGAAGTCGACGAGTTCCGAACCCTCAACCGCTGCCTGGACAACGCCATCGCCAGTGCAGTGACCGAATTCGGCTACCAGCGCGATTTCGTCGTCGCCGACAAGCAGACCGCGAAAGTGAACGAACGGCTGGGTTTTTTCGCCCATGAACTGCGCAACCAGCTGTGCACCGCCACGCTGGCGCTTTCCATCATCAAGCAGGGCAATGTCGGCCTGAGCGGCGCCACCGGCGGCGTGCTCGACCGCTCCCTCGTGGGCATGGCCAACCTGATCGACCGCTCGCTGGCCGAAGTGCGGATGACCGCGGGCCTTCCGGTGCTGCGCCGCTTGTTCTCGCTGACCGACTTCATCGCCGAGATCAGGCTCTCGGCCTCCCTGGAAGCCCAGGTGAAGGAGTGCGTGTTCCACGTCTCCGACGTGGATCCGAAGCTGGCCATCGACGTGGACCGCGATCTGTTGCTGGCGGCCGTAGGCAACCTGCTGCAGAACGCGTTCAAGTTCACCCACGCGCACAGCGAAGTCAGCCTGAACGCCTATGCGCTGGCCGACCGCATCCTGATCGACGTGCAGGACCAGTGCGGCGGCCTGCCAGCAGGTTTCGCCGAGGATATGTTCCGGCCATTCACCCAGGCAGGCGAGGATCGAAGCGGCCTGGGCCTCGGCTTGTCCATCTCACGGCGCAGCGTTGAAGCGAACAATGGCATCCTCAGCGTGCGCAATCTTCCGGGAATGGGTTGCGTATTCACCATCGACCTGCCACGGCATTCGATCATCGAAGTGACTCCTCCCCTGCCGCAGGCAGCGTAGTTCACTTCTGCCGCAAGAACTTGCGAGACCCACGCTTGAATGCGGGCTGCAGCGCTGCGACAAATACATCTCCAGCCAATCTCCCCTGCCGTGCGAAAGAGAAAGTCAAAAGCCCGAACCGTCCGGATCCAGCTCACGGACGAATCTTGAAACCCGGATTGTCATTGGTGGAACCATCGGCCTCGAGTACGACGTAACGCGTGCCATCGCGGTTGAACAACACCGGCACCGGCGCCTGGAACATCGGGCGACGAACGAAGCGCAGCTCCCACTGGAATTGCTCCATCGTATGCAACGTGGCGAGTTGCTCCTTGCTCAGGCCTGCCCGCAACCCTGCATTGTCTTCGGCGGCTTTTCGATTGCGTCGTTCGCGGTCCGACATCGCCAGCCCTTTCTGAAACAGAATTGAGTCTGCACGCGATGGCTTTGATGGAGTGTGAATCCGGTCGGGATCACAGAGGCTCCGCCGATAGGGACACCGGTCGCGCCGTCAACGGCGGCGCCAGCAATGCCTCCCCGGTCCTTTCCTGAACTGTCGACCGGGCATTCGCCCATTTTTCGTGATGACAGACCTGGAACCGCGGCGCGATTGCCGGCGCGAGGGCGCGACAGCGCCTTCCACCTCCTTCAACACGTGAGCAGGTCATGGGCAGGATCATCTTGCAACAGATCGTCACCGCGGACGGCGACCTCGCATATAGAGACCGCGGCCCCGGATTTTGACGCCCGGGGTGATTTCGAGGATGCCGAGGGCAAACAGGTGAAAGTGCCGCAATCGGTTGGCGCCATCGTCTTTTGCGCCACCACCTGCCGCAGGGCACCGCATGAATCCCAACCATGCAGGCGCAATCCCACAGCGGGATTTCGCCCCAGGAGGCCTAATGAACCAGCGTCTGGATCGCGTGCGCCGGAATGGTCACCTGCGCCGAGTCCGGACCTACGTAGAAGTTGTAGTCAATGTCCTTGTCGGTAGGATTCATGACCACGGTGGCCAGCCGGTTGTCCGTGTTGAGGAAAGACGTGGTCAGCAAGGTGCTCCGGCTGCTGGACGCGCTGACCCGGCGCGCACCGGGGCGGATGAATTTCGAGAAGTGGCCGATGTAGTAATAGCTGGGCGTGTAGATCAGCACGCCGGTTTTCGTATCCGCGTGGATCGGGGCGAAGCACAGGTTGCCGACATGGTTGGGGCCGCCGGTTTCATCGAGCAGGATGTTCCAGTCGGTCCAGCCTTCGGCACCGTTGTTGAGGTCGTTGATGATCGAGCTGCCATAGCGTTCGCCGTTGGCCCAGTACTGGTAGCGCGCCGGGTCGAATTTCTCCACTGCCGCTTCGGTCAGCAGCAGATGCTTGTCCGGCCAGGCCTGGGCCACCGCGGCAACGTTGCCGTACATCGGCTCGAAGCCCGCCCAGGTCTCGTACCAGTGGAAGCCCATGCCCCAGGCGTACTTCGACGCCTCCGGGTCGTCGTAGATCACCCGCGCGCGCTCGGTCATCATGTCGCGGTTGTGGTCCCAGACGATGATCTTCCTGTCGCCGTAGCCGGCCTTGTGCATGGCCGGGCCAAGGTGGTTCTTGAGGAAGTCGCGTTCCTCCTCTGCCGTGTACAGCATCGACTCCCACTTCTGCGTGGCCATCGGCTCGTTCTGAACGGTGATGGCCCAGATCGGGACGCCTTCGTTCTCGTAGGCGGCAATGAATTTGGTGTAGTACCGGGCCCACGCATCGGCGTATTCGGGTAGCAGCGCACCACCCTTCAGCATGTTGTTGGTGGTCTTCATGAAGGCCGGCGCGCTCCAGGGACTGGCAAACAGGGGCAGCTTGCCACCCGCGGCTTCGATCGCGCGCTTGATCAACGGAATGCGGAACCGGCGGTCGTGGTCGATCGAGAAAGTCGAGAGCGCCTTGTCGCCTTCCTCGACATAGGTATAGCTGGCGCTGCTGAAATCCGAACTGTGGATGGTGGTGCGCGCCAGCGAATAGCCGATGCCGCTATCCGGGTCGTAATAGGCCTTGAGGAACTCGGCCTGCCGCGCGGCATCGAGCTTGGCAAACACTTCCGCGCTGGAATCGGTGATGGCACCGCCGATGCCGATCAGCGACTGATAGCGCTTGGCCGGGTCGACGAAGATCGAGGTCTCTGCTTCGACCAGCTTGTGGCCCGGCTGCAAGGTAGCCGGGGCGCTCTTGCTCAAGCGTTGATCCGAGCCCGCTGCGCTGGTGTAGATCGCGATCTGGTTACCGTTGTTCGAGGACTTCTTCATCGGGGTCTCGGCCGCGAAGCCGGTGGCGGAATGGGCCAGCAGGACGATGATCATTCCTGCCGCTGTCGAGAAAAGGGGATTCTTCATCGATTGCCTCGGGGTCGGGGACTGGCGGGTTTCAGGGGGACATGGCCTGCCGTGGGTTGGGGTCCTGCTTGCGGCGACAGCCGGAAACCGCCACGCCCCGTCATGCGCCTGGCAACACAGGTTCGCTCTGGGGATCCAACGCAGGGTCCGTTGGCGTCGCTGCACCGGCGATCACCGAACTGTCGCGTCCGTTGTTCTTGGCCCGGTACAGGGCTTCGTCAGCCAGCGAAAACCATTCCTGCCAACGCTCTTCATCGCCGGCCATGGCCCCGCCCAACGACACCGTGATCCGGCCGCCGGGGCCACGCAGGCCGTTGCGCACGGCCTGGCGCAGGCGCTCGCTGGCAGCCCACAGGTCGTCGCGGCTATCGACATCCAGCAGCACCACGAACTCCTCGCCACCGAAGCGGAACACCCGGTCCTGCCTGCGCATTTCGAACTTGAGGATGGCGGCCAGGTCGGCGATGGCGGCATCGCCTGCGGCGTGGCCGTAGCTGTCGTTGACTTCCTTGAAGTGGTCGATGTCCACGATCAGCAGTCCGTGGCTGCGATCCCCCGTGCGATGCCGGGCCACGGCCCCCTCCAGGGCCTGTTCCAGCATGCGGCGATTAGGCAAGCCGGTCAGTGCATCGAGCGAGGCCAGCACCTCGAGTTCCTGATGGTCGGTGCTGACGCGCAGGGCTGATAGCCAGGCGAACAAGGTGACGAGCGCGGCTACCACGAGAGCGGAGATGCGCTGGACCGAGTCGTCGAAAATCCCGGGCATCAACATCACCACCGCGATCAACAGCAGGTTGAGTGCCAGTGCCTGGCGCAGGCCGGCAATCAGGAAATTGGTCATCAGTACGAGGAACATCCATGGCATGGCCACGGGTCCGATGAAGTAGCAGGCGGCAACGAAGCAAACGCTGTTGGAGGCGCACAGGAATGCGCCGGGCCCCGTACTGTTGCCGCTGCGCAACGCATGGATCACCGGCAACGCGATCGACACGACGATGGTGAAGTCGACGATCGCGGCCAGCCACTGTCCGTGCACGGCACGATAAATCGCGAACATCGCCAAGGTGCTGCTCGTGGTCACGCCCAACAAAGCAAGGATGCCGAGTTGTGAGTTGCGCCGGAACTGCTTCAACAAGATGATCGACCCTCTGCCCACGGCGCGGGCGGAAGTGCCAGGGCGCGTCTCTGGGGCGGTGCTCCATGTTAGTCGGCTCGAGACTTCAAGGGGTGAACGCGCGCACAGACCCGGGGAGTTGCTGCGGGCGCCACGACTGAAATCGCCCGCGCGACAGGACTGGTGCTCCCCGAGCAGGAACATCCCCGAGTTCGATCAAAGGCCGTGGCCCGGAGCCACGGTTAAAAGCGGAAAACCGCTGCAAACATGTTCCTGTCATGGGCATGGGTCCGGGTCGGGTTCGGATGGCGCTTTGCCTGACGGCATTTTTGTCGGCAATCAGCTGAGCGGATCCGGATTCTCCGGACTGTAACCATTGAACCAAGCCGCACGCCGGCTGCCTAGCGGATCGCAGGTTGCCCGAGTGCTTCCACGCTGGTGCGGAGGGATCCGGGGCAAGCTCTGATCAACAGGGACAGGCGAATGCCCAGCCGCTAACATCAGCCCGACACCAGGAGACCCGCCCATGACCCACGGCACCCAGCATTCGGCCGAAGATCCACGCAACGCCGATATCCTCATTTCCATCAACGGCGTAATGAAGCACCGCAGCGAGGCGATGGTGTCGGTGTTCGACAGCGGCTTCGTGCTTGGTGACGGCGTGTGGGAAGGATTCCGCGTGCTTGGCGGGCATCCGTTGTTCCTGGACGCGCACCTGGATCGCCTGTACGAAGGCGCCAAGGCAATCCTGCTCGACATCGGCCTCAGTCGCGAGCAGCTGACCGGTGCGCTGTACGCGACGCTGGACGCCAACGGCATGCACGGCGATGGCGTGCAGGCTGCTGGAGTGCATGTGCGCCTGATGGTCACACGCGGGATCAAGAGCACGCCTTACCAGGACCCGCGCGTGACCGTGGGCCCCACGACCATCGTCATCATTCCCGAGTACAAGACCGCCTCCATCGACACCGCCGCGCACGGGCTGTCGCTGTTCACCGTGCACGTGCGCCGCGGAGCGCCGGACGTGCAGGACCCCAAGCTCAACTCGCACAGCAAGCTCAACTGCATCACCGCCTGCATCCAGGCCTACGGCGCGGGCGCGGACGAGGCGCTGATGCTGGACCCGCATGGCTTCGTCGCCACCTGCAACTCGACCCACTTCTTCATCGTGCGCAAGGGCGAGGTGTGGACCTCGACCGGGCAGTACTGCCTGGGCGGAATCACCCGCGCCAACGTCATCACGATCTGCCGCGACAACGGCATCCCCGTGTTCGAGAAGTCCTTCAGCCTCACCGATGTGTACGGCGCGGACGAAGCTTTCGTCACCGGCACCTTCGGCGGCGTGGTGCCGGTGCATACGGTCGACCAGCGCAGCCTCGGCGAGGCATCGCGCGGCGACGATGCGCGCGGGCCGATGGTGCAGCGCCTGCAGTCGCTGTACCGGGCGTTCGCGGTGGCCGATGCGGCCGCGCGCGTTCGCCCTGCATGAGTGCGTACGACATGAGCACGCAGAAATGAGCGCGCCGGCCGAGGTGGTGCGGGTGGCGATGTGGTCCGGACCACGCAACATCTCCACGGCGATGATGCGGGCCTGGGAAAACCGCGGCGATTGCGCGGTCAGCGACGAGCCGCTGTATGCGCACTACCTGGACCGCACCGGGCTGGACCATCCGGCGCGTGAGGAAGTGATCGCCGATGGCGACACCGACTGGCGGCGGGTGGTGGATTCGCTGCTGGGCCGGGCGCCGGGTAATGCGTCGGTGTGGTACCAGAAACACATGACCCACCATTTGTTGCCGCACATGGACCATGCGTGGATCGCGGGCTTGCGCAATGTGCTGTTGATCCGCGACCCACGCGAGGTGGTGGCGTCGTACGTGAAGTCACGGGCCACGGTCACCGCCGACGACATCGGCCTGCCACAGCAGCTGGCGCTATACGACGAACTCTGCGCCAGCGGCTCGCCGCCACCGATCATCGATGCCGGCGATTTCCTGCGCGCTCCCGAGGCGCACCTGCGTGCGCTGTGCGATTGGCTGGGCATTCCCTATTCCGAACGCATGCTGCACTGGCCCAGGGGACCGCGCGCCAGCGATGGCATCTGGGCGCCGCACTGGTACGCGCATGTGTGGGAATCGAGCGGCTTCGAGGCGCCGTTGGAAAAGGAAATCGCCCTTTCCGGCGCGGCTGCGGAAGCCGCCGAGGAATGCCGGCCGCATTACGAGCGGCTGCATGGGTTGCGGATGCGGGTGGAGTGAAGCTGCATCCGGTGGGCCCGGCCCACCGGATGGCGCATCGTGATTCCGCATGCGGCGGGCTTGAGTCCGACCTATGAGCCGCCTCGGCCGGGCCCCTTGACTCCCCACGTGCATGGGCGCCCAATCTGCGCGTCCTCACCGAGGAAGTCGCCATGCCCAAGTCGCACACGCACACCGGCACCAAGGTGCTGGCCCTCAGTGTCATGGCCGTCCTGCTGGCCTGGCCACATCCAGTCCCCGCAGTACCGCTTGCTGGTGCCCTGGCCTTGTCGGGCACCCAGGACGAAGGCGATGACGATGCCGATAGCGAAGACGACACGGCTGCCGACGCTGACCAGGAAGACGATCCCGCAGACGCCGAGGAAGACACCGATGCTGACGAGCAGGACCAGGCCGCCGACAGCGAGGAAGACGGATCCTCCGACGAAGAAGAGCAGCAGGATGAGCCTGCCGACGCCCAGGACGAAGGTTCGGATGCGGAGGAAGAGCAGGAGGATTCCTCGCAGGCGAGCGCTGCTGACGACACCGAAAAGGGCGACGAGGATGCCCCGCCGGGCGACGACTATGCCGATGACAGCTGGGCCGGCAACTGGGACATCGACGAGGAGGAGGCCGACGAAGCCGACGACGTCGTGCCCATCGACCACGCGCGCTTCGGCAACGCGGAGGTCTGGCAGGTCGTCGAAGAGGACGACGGCAACGACGACGGCGATTCCGTCGGCGGCAACCTGCCGTCGATCCGCACCGCCAAGCGCGCGCCGGGCAAGGCCGGGCACAAGCCGCCGCGCAAGCCCGGCGATGACGATGACACGGTCTATTCCTTCGGCGGGCTCCCGGTGGCGGCAAAATCGGTGCCGTGGCAGGCGCAGATCCTGTATCCGGCTGCACCCCCCAAGCCGAACGACAAGCGCCCGGCCTGGCAGCGCCAGCACTATTGCGGCGGCGCGCTGATCGCACCGGACTGGGTGGTGACCGCCGCCCACTGCATCGATCAGCAGGAAGTCGACCTGGGCTTCAAGGTACGGCTTGGTGCGCAGGATATTTCCAGGGGCGACGGCGTGCTCTACAAGATCGACCGCATCGTCCGCCATTCGCAGTACAACGCCGAAAGCAACGACGTGAACCATCCGCCCAACATGTATGCCAACGACATCGCCCTGGTCCATATCGTGGCCGATGGACAGCCGGTGCCGATCGATTCGCACCGGATCCGGCAGATCCCGCTCAACGACAAGCCGCTGCCGGCGGCCGTGCCGGTGTCGGCCACCGGCTGGGGGGTGACCGGCAGCAGCGACAACGCCAACACCATGAATGCGGTGTTGCTGAGGGTCGACCTGCAGGCCATGCCCAACACGCTCTGCCAGCAGCGCCCCGGCTATGGGCCGCAGAAGATCAAGGACGCGGTGTTCTGCGCTTCCAATCCGACCCGATCGACCTGCCGTGGCGACAGCGGCGGACCGGTGATCCTGACCAATGGAACTCCGCTGCTGGTCGGCATCGTCAGCTGGGGCAAACGGGCTTGCGCGGGCGATGGCCGGCCCGGCGTGTACACGCGTATCGACCGCTATACGCAGTGGATCAGCCAGGCGATGAAACTGCCGCCGGGGAAGAACAGCCTGCCCTGAACGCACCGCCGGCAACGCGACGGCACCCTGGCCTCGCAGCGGCAACGCGGTGCGTTTGCTGCGAGTGACTGGCGATCAACCGATCGCCAGTGGGGCCATCACCCACGCATCGTTCGCAATCAGTGACCCGTGCCGGTGCCGACCTTGTCTCCGCCGGAATGCGGCGTGTCGTCATCCTCCCCGGTCGCATCGGCCGGTGCCTCGGTCGGCGGCGGCGGTGTCGTCACCGGCTCGGGAACCACGGGTTCGGGTGCAGGCATGACTGCTGCCGGCTCGGCGGCCGGCGGTACGGTTTCGGCGGCCGGCGCGGCCGGCTCCGGTTTACAGGCGGACAAGGTGCCGAACAACAGGACAGCGACCAACGCCAGCTTTGTGCTCTTCATGACAGTACCCCTTTGAGGTGATGAGTCCAGACCACGCCTTCCCCCGTTCCGGCGAGCACGCTTCCTGTGTGTCGCATCGCATTCTTGCATCCCGCCCACAGCCTGTCACAACGCGCCGTCCGCGCCGTCCACAACCACGCACAGGGACCAACGCGGTCAGGTGTCGAAGCCCAGCCCGGTCAGCAGTACTTTCATCCGTGGATCGCCGCGCAGCGGATCCAGGAAGGGATCGTTTCGTGCATAGATCAGTCCCGAGTCGCCCATCTCCCGCGCCTTGAGCAGGCGTTTCATACCCACTTCGACTTCGCCCCATTGGGCCAGCACCTGCGCCTGCTGGTAGAGCACCGTGTCCCCCAGTTCGGACACCAGGCGATCCATCGCCGCATGTGCGGCGCTGCCGTTGCCACTGCGGTGTTCGACGATGGCCAGGCCAGCCAGTTGGAAGTCGAGGACGGGTTCGGCAAGGTATTCGGGGCGGGCCTGGGCGAGCTCTCCCAGGTTGACCAGCGCGTCGCCGATAGACGCATGCGCGCGCGGCATGCGCGGGTTCATCGCCAGCGACTTGCGCAGCGGCGCGATCGATTCGTTGAAACGCCGTGCGGCGTATTCAATCGTGCCGGCGGCGCGGTGGATCAGCGCATTGAGGCCATCGCGCGCCAGAGCCCGTTCGATCGCTTCAGCGGCCTCGCGGACGCGCCCGGTGCGCGCGCAGTACTGCGCCCAGCGCGCCTGCACCGTGGCCTCACCCGCGCCCAACACGCTGGATTTCTCGAACGGCGCGCGCGCCGCGCGTGCGTCCAGCCGCCCCTGGAACAGGACGAAGCCAAGCATGGAATACGCACCGGCGTATTCCGGCGCCAGGGTGATCGCACGTTGTGCCGCGGCTACGGCTTGATCGTACATGGCGGCATGCTGTCCGACCTTGGCGTACTGGTTGGCCAGCGTGGTCAGCACCAGCGCACGCGTGGCATGGGCCGCCGCATATTCGGGGTCCAGGGTGATCGCCGTATCGAACAACGCCAGTGCGTCGCGTTCGGAAGCCTCGTCGGTGCCCACCTCGTACAACGCGCGCCCGCGCAGGTAGGCATCGAACGCACCGATGTCGGTGGTCCCGCCGGAAGCAACTCGCTGGTCCTTTGGCGTACCCGGATCCGCGACCTGCGCGGCCAGCGCCGAGGCGACGGTATTGGCGATCTCGCTCTGTACGGCGAAGACGTCGTCGATGCGGCGTTCGAAGATCTGGGTCCATCGGCTGAAGCCAGTCGTGCCGTCGATCAGGTCGGCAGCCACGCGTACGGTCTTGCCGGCCCAGCGCACGCTGCCGTCGAGCAGGAAGGCCACGCCCAGTTGCGAGGCAATGTTCACCGCGCCCGCATCGCTTGCGCGGAACTGGCTGGAAGATGCCTGGGCCATCACTTTGAGTTTCCGGTTTCGGGCCAGGGTGGCGCGCACTTCCTCGGACAGGCCGTCGGAAAAATACACCTGGTCCGGATCGCCGCTGAGGTTCTCGAACGGCAGTACCGCCACGCTGCTGCCCAGCGCCGGTGCGGCACCGAGCCAGCCGCGCCGCCAGCCGACCAGGCCGGTCGCCGCGGCCACCGCGACGGCGCTACCACCGATCAGCAAGCCGCGACGCGAAAGGTTGACCCGCGTCGGCGCCAGCAGTCGGGTGGTGCGTGGCAGGGCTTCACGACCGGCCAGCGGCAGCACCGCGCGCAGCACCGCCTGCATCGCGGCGGCATCGACGTGATCCGGGGAAGGCGGCAGCGTGATCGACTGGTATTGGCGAAAGCCCAGCGGCGGTTCGGTGCCATCGATCGACAACGGCACCAGTTTCTTCAGTTCGCGGCCACGCGCGGCTTCGTCCAGCACCCAGTCCGAAGCAATCGAGTTCGCAGACCACAGCACGATCACCGCATGGCTGGCGGCCAGGGCCGCCTCGATGGTCTTGGCGAACGCCGCGCCGCCTTCGATCAGTGTGTCCCACCAGACCTGCAGTCCGGCTTCCTCCAATGCCTGCGCCAGCATCCGCGCCTGGGCCTGGTCGGCGCGGGAATAGCTCAGGAACACGGTGGGCCGCGCGGTCTCCTGCTTGCCTGCTTCCCCGCTGGACATGGCCTGCACCGTCGACCCCGCAAGCGCTCAGCTTACTCCACGGCAAGGCGCTCGCCGAGGCAGTCGAACGCACACGCAACCGGTTGCAAGTCAGCGCGTGGCACCAAACGAACGCGACACGCCGACGAACAACGAAGGCAGACCGCGCCGACCTTCCATCAACGGACTGTCGCGCACGTTGCCGGGCAGCCACGCATAGTCCAGCACGCCGAACACGCGCCAGCGTCCCGGCAACGCGCGCAGGTAAGCGACGCCAGCATTGGGCACTACCGCAGCACCTGGCTGGTAAGCCGGCATGCCGGCCGCTACCTCGCCCGGCAAGGTGCCGTAGTAGTAGCGGGTGAGTTTCGGCGACCAGTAACTGACCGCCACGCCGGGCGCCAGCAGGCCCTTGCCTGCCGGCACGGCGAAAGCGTAGCCCAGTTCAAGTTCGTAACCGTCACTGGCATTACCGACATCGGTACGTGCTTCCAGTCCGAGCCGGCCGGCCGATCCGCGCCAGGCCAGCCCCAGCCCCAGTTCGGCGCTGTGGTCACGGTCGCTGAGCAGGCTGCGGTCGATGCCGCGTGCCGCCAGCCGTGCGGCGTCCAGGTCACGCGCCTCCCAACCGTCCAGGCGCGCGGCGGCCAGCAGGTTCACTTCCAGCCCGTCACGCTTGAACAGGTGCACACCCCCACCCAGACCGCGCAGGAATAGGCGTTCGCCTTCGTAGCCCAGCACCGGCACCAGCAGCATGCGGTCGCCTTCGCCCAAGTGGATGCCGCCGCTGGACAGCATCGCCACGCCCAGCGAAAGCCCGCCCGGTTCCAGCAGTTCGTACTGTTGCGCCTGGCGCGGCGTGTCTTCGGGTACCGGGTCCGCCGACAGCGACTGGGCGTGGGCTTGCGTGTACCAGGCCATTGAAATTGCAACGGCGTACGCGAACGGTCTCCATGTCATGCGCTGCTTCCGGGATCAGGGGGCGGAACGGTGACCTGTACCATAACGGCGCGAATGTAAGCGCGATGGCAAGGTGCGTATGCAGCGCGTGCCCGGGTTGACGCCTGCTTGTCCGAGGGTTGGTGAAGTTGAAGGAAGTAACCTGCGGGCGTTGCGAAGGCCAGCGCGCAGGCCACTGCGGATCGCGCACGCCCAGCACACGTTCCCACAGCACGCGCTCGATTGCGCAGACCATCCAGATGCGCTCACGCCGGTCCAGGCAACTGAGCGCGCCGTCCAGCTCTCCATGCAACTTGCCTGCATGGGCGATGGCGTAACCGGGTTCCTCCTGCAACTGCCGCATCAGCCGTATCGGCCCACCCTTGGCATCGCCGTGCGCCCCCTGTGCATCGCACTGCACGAGCTCACCCACCTCCTCCAACACCTGCAACCAGGCCTTCAGGTCGTCGGACATCGCCAGTGCGCTCATGATCAAAGCGCCGGCAGCGGGCCCGGCTTGCGCCGCAACCCGCGCCTGCACGCGGTCAGGGTGTCGCCCTGGCGATATCCGCCCACATGACAAAGGCCAAGGTGTGCAGACGTGCCGTCGCAATTCCTCCACCAGCGTGCGTAACGCCTCCGTTTCGGGCATCTCGAAATCCGGTGCGTGTCCAAGTTGATTGCAGAGCACCACGCACCCACCCTTGAAGTTCCCCAGCGAATTCATACACATGCATTCGAACAGGCAGCAGAGCGCCTCGACGATCCGCGAGGTGGCTGCGCGCTCGGTAGCGGAAATGGGTTGCAGGTGTCCGGAGACAGCAAGGGCCGCCTGCGACGGCCACGACATTGCATTGAAACTTCAGGCGTTGGCCTGTCCCACCTGTAATCCGACCTGCAACACCACGAACTCGGCCGGCTTCAGCGGCGCGAAACCGACCTGCACGTTGCAGCGACCCAGGTCGATGTCGTCCAGCGAGGTGGTGCTGGTATCGCAATGCACGAAATACGCCTCGCGTTGCGTGGTTCCCGCGAATGCCCCCTGCCGGAACAGCGAGTTCATGAACGTGCCAACGCCCAGTCGCAGCTGCGCCCAAAGCGATTCGTCATTGGGCTCGAACACCGCCCACTGCAAGCCGCGCACGAGGCTCTCCTCGATATGCAGCGACAATCGTCGGACCGGCACGTACCTGTAGTCGTCGGACCGGCTGTCGGCACCGCGCAAGGTGCGTGCGCCCCACACCACTGCGCCGTGCACCGGAAATATCCGCAGCGCGTTGACGCCCTGCTGGTTGATCCTGGCGTTGTCGTCGTCGTCCAGCAGTACGCTCAAGCCTGCCACGCCGTGAAGCGACGCCTCCAGACCGGCTGGCGCCTTCCACACCCCCCGATTGCCGTCGGTGCGTGCGATCACGCCCGCCACCGCGCCACATGGCACCCGCGTCGATTGCGTCGCGTCTGGCCCATGCTGCAACAGACGCGGAAAATACAGGGCGGCATTGCGCATGGCCTCGCCTTCCAGCCCGAGCGCCTGCAACGCCGCGGCATCATCGCGAAGGATGACGTCGGCATCGGTCCAGGCCGCGGGCGGATCGACCAGCAGCATCGCGCGACGTTCGACACACAACGCGAGCGCGGCCTGCATCACCGCATTCGCAGTGTCACCGCCCCGCGTATCCGGCGGCAGGCACAGCAGGTTGAACCCATCGACTTCGCGTAGTGTGTGCAAGCCGCTGCGCGTGCCGGCATCGCCCAGGTAATCGGCCTCGTGCAAGGGCGGGCCACCGTCGCCAGCGGCGTCCAGGCCTGCGTCATCCGGCGCGTCTTCGGCCATGTGTCGCAGGCGCACGATCAGCGCGCGACCACCACCGTTGTTGAAGAAATCCCGCACCACCCAGCCAAGTTCCAGCTCGGGATGGGGCGCGCCGAATACGCTTTCGAACTCGGCCAGGGACGAGACGGTGACCGGTCCGTCGGTACTGCCGGCGAAGGGTCCACGTGGGGCGCGACCAACGAAGGCGCAGGTCGCGGTCTCTACCCCGTGCATGGTGTGCACGGCTCCGGGAAGTTCTTCGACGTAGACGCCAGGATAAGTGGGGGTTGCCGGCATCGGTCAGCCACCCGGACCCTTGCACTGCCTGTTTGCTGCCAGCTGGCCCAGGCGTACGCGGCGCGGATCGCTGCCAAACTTCTCGACGATGTCCGCGGAACCGCCAGTGACCTGGTGCACTTCGGTCATGTAGCGCTTGCTGGCCACGACACCTTTCTTTTCCAGCGATGCCATCGCCTTCGCCGCAATCGGTGCGCCCAGCGGTGGCGGCAGCAACGCCGCGGTGCGCAGCGCGGCCGACTCGGGCGCGGATTCGATGGCATTCATCTTGGCGTGACGCTCGTTCATCGTCGCGCCCTGTTCGATCAGCGCCTCGTGCCGTGCCGCTTCCTCGGGCGACACGCCGGCCGGATTGCGGGTTTCCAGTTCGGCGAAAATCTGCGCGCAACTCATCGCCTCATCGCCGGGGCGATGGGTTTTGGGATCATCCACCGCGACCCCCAGAAGCTTCCGGCACGATTCGGCGGTCATCGGCGCCTGCGGCATGGCGGCCAACTGGTCGCACATCGCCGGATCCACGGCGGGCAGGGCCGTCTGTGCGATGGCCACAGGGGAAAACAGCAAGGCAAGGCACAGCAGGCAGGTGTGATTAGCCATTCCAGGCTCCTCGGTAGGCAGTCCTGTAACCAACGCCACCAGGGGCCAACTACCGGCCATCTCCGCTGCGCGTGCACGCAGGGAGCACTTCTCGAAGCGAAGGCCGGGGTCCATGCGCAGGAGCCACGCAGGCGCCCCGGCCCGTCGAAATGACTCTGGAAACCAGTCCCTCGATCAAGCTGCCGAGTCAGCCGGCGGCTGCAGCTCGATCCTTACTTCCTCCAGCTCGGCGATGGTGGTTTCCAGCGCGTCGTAGAACTCGCTCTGCTTGATCATCAGCTGTTCGAGTCTGCCCGCCTGTTTCAGCTTCGACAGTTCGCCATCGAACATCAGCCACTGGGTGGTCAGCAACTCCACGTTGTTCTTCGAGTAATGGCGCATTTCCTTGAGCTGCGACAGGGTATCGGCGACGTGATCCAGCGGGGTCTTGGGATTTTCCTCGGACATGGCGTTCTCCTGGGTGGAATGGCTACACCAGGCATGCTAACTACGGCAGGTGAACGGCTAGGTCACGGAGCTGCAGCGCGACTGAACGGGTCGTCCTTAGTGCGGGTCGCGCGCAGCGACGATTGCCTTCGCTTGTTTCGCGCGCTACGTCTTTCTCATGTGCTTCGACCGCGCTGCGGGATCTTGCGCTCCGGTCGCAGATTGGTTCGTTTCAGCCAGGCTGCGGGCGCGCGCGGAACACCACGCTGATGCGCGGCCCCTGCGGCTTCTTCGTCTTCGGAATGCCGTGCTCGTGGGTAAGCTGCGAGGCATGGCTCATGCACAGCAGGCTGCCGGGCTCCAGGTTCAACGCAAGCGTATCGCGGTTGCCTGCTTTCGCACGGATCAGCATGCGTCGTGGCTCGCCCAGCGAGACCAGGGCGATGGGATGCGGGGCGGCCAGCGTGTGCAGCTTGTCGTTGTGCATGGCCACGCTGTCGTTGCCATCGCGATACAGGTTGAGCCCCGCTGCGTTGTAAGGCGCAGGCGCTTTCTGTTGCACGAGCGCCCGCATTGCCGCCAGCGGCAGCTCGCGTGGAAATGCATTGGTGCGATATGAAACGACCAGGCGCGGCACATCGACGATGCGGTCGTACATGGGGCGCTGCAGGTGCGTCCACACAGCCTTCGCCTGCAGGATGAGGAACCACTCCTGCGCCAATCGCGGATCGATGAACCCCGGCCAGTAGCGGACGCCGCCTTGCGCATCGTCGACCAACTGGGTCATCGCCCGGGCGAACATATCCAGCGAGAACGCGGCAGCCGACATCAGTGGAAATCCCGCGAAGTCGTGCGCAGGCTGCCGAGCAGATCGCTCAGGTCCTGCATGTCCTGCGCGATCAGGTGGGCCACGCCGTCCACCTGTTCCCAGCGCCCGCGCACCGCCAGCAGGCTGGCGCCCAGCAGCGCCTTGCGCCGGCGCAGGGCGACGTGTTCCCAGACCACCACGTTGACCATGCCGTGTTCGTCTTCCAGGGTCACGAACATGGTGCCGTGTGCAGCAGCCGGACGCTGGCGGTTGGTAACCAGTCCCACCGCATGCACAGCGCTGCCATGGCGCTTGTCCTGCAGCTCCCGCGAACCCAGCAGGCGGCGCGCGCGCATCCGCTCGCGCAGCAACGACATCGGGTGTGCGCCCAGGGTCAATCCCAGCGCACGATAGTCGGACAGCACGTCTTCGCCAGTACTTGGCGCAGGCAGTTCGATCATCGATTCTTCGGGGCTGCCCGGAAACAGCGGATGCTGGCGCTCGACCCCGGCCATGATCCAGCGCGCATTGTTGCGGTTGCCCACCAGTCCCTGCAGGGCACCTGCTTCGGCCAGCGCACTACGCGACTTTTCATCCAGGCCTGCGCGCAGGCAAAGATCGGCCACATCGCGGAACGGATGCTTCGCGCGTGCATGGGCGATGGCATCGGCGACCCGTTCCGACAGACCGGCGATCTGGCGCAGACCCAGTCTTATCCCTGGTTGCGTGCCCGGGTTTTCTTCGCTGCTGCGCGGTTCACCGCCGACCAGCCGGTTGTCCCAGTCGCTGTGCATCACGTCGACCGGATGGAACTCCACGCCCTGGCGCTGGCCACGCGTGCGCCGCGCGTCCTGCACGATCTGGCTGGGCGTATAGAAACCCATCGGCTGCGCATTGAGCAGGCCGCAGACGAACGCCGCCGGTTCATGGCGTTTCAGCCAGCAACTGATCAGCACCAGTTTGGCGAACGAGGCGGCATGGCTCTGCGGGAAACCATAAGAACCAAAGCCCTTGATCTGCTCGAAGATCTGTTCGATGAACTCCGGCGCGTAGCCCTTTTCGGTCATCTTCTCTCGCACCCGCAGCCGGTGCGGTTCCATGTCGCCACCCGATTTCCATGCCGCCATCGAGCGCCGCAACTGGTCGGCCTCGCCATCGCTGTAGTCGGCGGCATGCATGACCAGTTCCATCACCTGCTCCTGGAACAGGGGAACGCCTAGCGTGGGTCCGAGGATGTCCTTCATCTGCGGCGAGGGATAAACCACTTCCTCGCGGCCCATGCGCCGTTGCAGGTAGGGATGGACCATGCCGCCCTGGATCGGACCCGGACGGACGATGGCCACTTCCACTACCAGGTCGTAGAAACAGGCCGGCTTGAGTCGCGGCAGCATGCTCATCTGCGCGCGCGATTCGATCTGGAATACGCCCACGGTGTCCGCGGCCTGGATCATGGCGTAGGTCGGCTTGTCGTCGTTGGGAATCCTGGCGATATCGATCGCGTAGCCGCGATGCTTCTCCACAAGTTCCAGCGCCTTGCGGATGCAGGTCAGCATGCCCAGGGCCAGGCAATCGACCTTGAGCAGTTTCATCGTCTCCAGGTCGTCCTTGTCCCACTGGATGATGGTGCGGTCGTCCATCGCCGCGTTCTCCACCGGCACCACCGTCGACAGCGGCGCATCGGAGATGACGAAACCGCCGACATGCTGCGACAGGTGGCGCGGATGGCCATTCAAGGCCGTGGTCACCGCCAACACGCGAGCGATCAGCGGATTGGTGCAATCGAACCCGGCCTCGGCCAGCCGCTGCGGCATCGGCGTCTCGCCATTGCCCCAGCCGAAGCATCCCGACAGCAGGGCGACCTGGTCGTCCGGCAGGCCAAAGGCCTTGGCCACGTCGCGCACCGCGCTCTTGCCGCGATAGCAGATGACCGTGGCCGCCAGCGCCGCACGTGCGCGACCGTACTTGGCATAGATGTACTGCAGCACTTCCTCGCGCCGTTCGTGTTCGAAATCCACGTCGATGTCCGGCGGCTCGTCGCGCTCCACCGAAATGAAGCGCGCCATCAGCAGCCGGCTTTCGGTCGGGTTGACCGCAGTGATACCCAGGGCAAAGCACACCGCCGAGTTCGCCGCCGAGCCGCGACCCTGGCAAAGGATGCCCTTGCCGCGGGCGAAGCGGACGATGTCTTCCACGGTCAGGAAGAAGGCTTCGTATTGCTTGAACGCGATCAGCACCAGTTCCTTGTCGATCTGCTCGACGATGTGTCCTGGCACGCCTTCGGGCCAGCGCTTGCGCATGCCCGCTTCGGTCAGCGCGCGAAGATGCGTGGCGGGCGTATGCCCTGCCGGCACCAGTTCGGCCGGATAGCGGTAGCGGATCTGCTCCATGGTGAAGCTGCAGCGTCGGGCCAGTTCCACCGCCGACTGCAACAAATCATGCGGATAGATGTTGCCCAGCGCGCGCCGCGTGCGCAGGTGGCGTTCGCCATTGCGGAACAGGTGCGCGCCGCAGTCAGCCAGCGGCAGGCCATGGCGGATGGCGGTCATGGTGTCCTGCAGCACGCGTTGGCGGCGCACGTCCATGTGCACGTCGCCGCTGGCGACAGGCTGCATCTGCAATTCGGCGGCAAGCGCGAGCAGGGCATGCAGGCGCGCCGTATCGTCCTGTTCGCGATGCAGCTCCACCGCAAGGAAAGACCTTTCCGCGAACACTTCGCGTAGCCAGCCGCCCTCTTCCATCGCCGGTTCTGCGTCCGGCAACCACAACGCGAAGACGCCCGGCGGCGTGTTCAAGAACTGTTCCTCGATATCGCTGCGCGTGAGTCGATAACTGCCCTTGCCCGCGGCACGCCTCGCCCGCGTGATCAATTCGCACAGTTGCGTATAACCGGCCAGTGTCTCCACCAGCAGCAGCAGCCGCATGCCATCCACCAACTGGAACTCACTGCCCACTATCAATTTCAGGCCACTGGCGCGCGACGCCTCGTAGGCGCGCACGATGCCGGCCAGCGAGCACTCGTCAGTGATCGCCAGCGCCTCGTAGCCGCAGCGCACGGCGCGGTTGAACAGTTCCTCGGCGCTGGCTGCACCGCGCAGGAAGGAAAAATCCGACAGGCAATGCAGTTCCGCATAGGCGGGGAATTCGTCTGCTGAAGCATCGTCATTGGCGGCGATGCGCATGCGCCCGGCCACTTCGAGCGCACGCGGCGGACGACCACCGGGCGTGTCGCGATCGACGCCATCGATGCCGTCACCGCTCATGCGAACCACCCGTGCAGCATCCAGTTTTCGCGTTCGCCGACCCGTGCAAATGCCCAGGCACGCTGGCCTTGCGAAGTTTCCAGCACGTAGTAGTCGCGGCGCGCGTCCTCGCCATCCCACCATCCGCTTTCCAGGCGCTCGGGACCTGAGACGATCTGCAGGCCATGGCCACGCAGCGGGATGGGCCGCTGCAACAGCCAGCGCGGCCGCGGCGGCAGCACCGGCGCCAGCAGCGGCCTGCCGTCATCGCGGCGCCAGGCGCGTTCCGGACGCGGATCGCCTGCAGGCACGACCCGATACACGGCTTCGTCACCAAGCCGTGCTCGCAAGCGTTCGCGCAATTGCGGCCATGGCAGCGCCTGTTGCGCGCGGTTATCGAACAGGTCACGCGACGCCGGCACGAACGGCGGCAGCTCACGGGCCAGCAATCGCATTGCCACCACCGGTTTGGGAATCGCCACCCGCTCCAGGCGATTGCGGGTCAGTTCAAACAGCATCGCCGGTTCACGTTCGGCCGACAGCAGGCCCACCTCCACATCGGTATGGGTGCAGCTGGAGTCCCTGCCCTCGTGTTCCAGGCGCAGGACGAAGCGCTGCACGCCGCCATCGCGGATCGACAGGTACATGCACAGGTCGTTGATCAGCCGCCGCAGCGGAAACAGCAGCGGTGGATGGTGTTCGACTTCATAACCCAGCTCGATGCAGCTGTCGAAATGATCCGGCGGCGCGTAGTACTCCAGGGGATCGTCGGCCTCGCCATACAGGCGATCGAGATGCTCGAGCAGTTCGACCCCGAAGCGTCGGCGCAGGCTGTCGCGCGGCAAGGCGCGCAGCGCACGCAGGTCGCGCACGCCCATCCGGTGCAGGCGTTCGCCGGCGCCGTCGGGCAAGGCCGCGCGCCGCACCGGCACCTTCGCCAGCAGTTCGTGCAGGGCCGGTGCCGAGGTCAGCGCCAGCCCGTCGCGCAAGCCGGCCAGTACGCGCGCCGCCCGCGGCGTAGGCGCCAGGGCGATGCGATGGGTGAAGCCGAGCGCGGTCAGTTCCTCGCGCAGGCGCGCTTCGAAACGCGGCCACGGCCCGAACAACTTGAAACTGGCGCGCGCTTCCAGGATCACGCAGCCCGGCCATTGCGCACTGACCAGCGAACTGTGCCGGTAGGCCCAGGCGGCGAGGAAGCGATGCCAGCGCGCTTCGGCCTGTACTTCGTGGATGACCGTAGCCACGTCGGCCATCAGTGCATGCGCAGCGGACAGGCGCATGCCCGGTTTCAGGCCGGCTTTGGCTGCATTCGCATTGACCGCATGCAGGTGGCGCAGATGCACCGGGCCACTGACCAGCGCGAGCGGTTTCTCAGGCTCGGGCAAACGCCGCAGGACAGAATCCAGCGCCAGCTGCGGCAGCAGTATGCAGGCCCACAACATGCGCGTGGCTCAATGGGTCGCCAGCGCAAACGTGCGCGAAGGCAGTTGCCCGCCGCGACATTTGCGTACGTGCCAGGCGCCGCCTGCATGCGGATCAACGACATGCTCCAGTCGCAGCGCCGCGGGTGAGGCATTGGCTACATGCCTGCGGTCGCGGAACGCAAACCCCAGGCACTCGCCGCTGTCGGCCGCGACCTGCAACCGGCGCAGCGATTGCGCATCGGCCTGCGCCGGCCAGCCCAGCACCGCGGCGCACGCGCCGCTGCGCAGGCATTGTTCAAACGCCCACAGCGCGTCACGCGGCGAGGCTTCCACGACCTGCAGTTGCGACAAGTCCACGCCGGCGGCATGCCACGCCGGCGCATACGGAAGGTAAGGCGGCGCGATCACCACCACCGGCTGGCCGGCCTGGGTCATGCGCGCCAGCGTGGGCAACAGCAGTTCGAGTTCGCCGACGCCATCGGCCGGCAGCAACAGTTCGGTCAGAGCGCGCCGCGGCCAGCCGCGTTGCGGCAGTAGCGCATCCAGTGCGGCGTGGCCGGTGGGTTCGCCGTCGGCGTGGATCCTGGCGCTGCGTCCGGCATGCCACAGGGTCTGAGCGACAAACAGCGTTTCCAAAGCAACGACGGCGCCCATCAGCCCTGCCTCACCAGTCCGCAGTAGACGCCTTCGATGGCGAAGTCCTGGCCGGGTTCGACCAGGATCGGCGCATGCGACGGATTGCGTGGCAGCAGGCGGATGTTGCGGCGCCCGCGCTCGTAGCGCTTGATGGTGATCTCGCCGTCCACGCGCGCCACCACCACCTGGCCGTTGCGCGCATCGGAAGTGCGATGCACGCCGACCAGGTCGCCGTCGAGGATGCCGTCGTCGATCATCGAGTCGCCCTGCACTTTCAGCAGGTAGTCGGGGGCCAGCGAGAACAGGGTCCGGTCCAGCCATATCTGCTGGTCGAGGCCTATGTCCGCGCCAATCGGCGAACCGGCGGCAACCCGGCCAAGCACCGGCAGGGAGATCATCTGCCCGGGCCCGCGCCTGCCGACCAGGCGGATGCCGCGTTTCTGTCCGGGGGCGAGTTCGATCAGGCCGTCGGCAACCAGGGCCTGGACGTGTTTCTGGGCGGCATTGCGCGAGGCGAAGCCGAATTCATCGGCAATCTCGGCCAGGCTGGGGGCCACGCCCTGGCCTTCGACCCGGTCACGGAGGAAAGCGAGGATGGCGGCGCGTTTGGGGGGTAAGGTGTCCATGGGTGTACATTTGTACACCTTGGCGTCGCAGAAGGCGAGAACTTGGGAACCCTCGTGCACCCCCGCAGGGTGCGCCCCGCCCACCGAAGGGTTCGCGACCCAAGCTGGGGCGACGTTGCGCCTTTCATTTGCCCCATGCGGCGGGCCGGGGCCTGCCCTATGCGCCGCAGGGCGGCGGCGACGTGCACACACCCCACCCCCACCGTTCGCTAGGCTGCTTCGTCACACCTACGCGGACCACTCGGTCGCATGCCGAAAACCAAGTCCTCTTCCAAGGTCGTGATCCTGGTCGCGCTGGCCGGCAACGTCGCCATCGCGGTGACCAAGTTCGCCGCCGCCGCAGTCACCGGAAGCTCGGCGATGCTCAGCGAGGGCGTGCATTCGCTGGTGGATTCGATCAACGAACTGCTGCTGCTGTACGGCAGCGCGCGGGCGGCGCGCCCGCCCAGTCAAAGCCACCCGTTCGGTTACGGGCGCGAACTGTATTTCTGGTCGTTCATGGTCGCCTTGCTGGTGCTGGCGGTCGGCGCCGGGGTCTCGGTCTACGAAGGCATCCATCACCTGCGCCATCCCGAGCTCATCGCGCGGCCGCTGGTGAACTATCTGGTGCTGGGCGCGGCGTTCGTGTTCGAAGGCATTTCGTGGGTGGTGGCCTTGCGCAGCTTCCGCCGCGAGAAGCGCGGCATGGGTTGGTTCGAGGCCTTCCGCCGCAGCAAGGACCCGACCACCTTCACTGTGTTGTTCGAAGACAGTGCGGCGCTGGTAGGACTGCTGGTCGCCTTCGCCGGTGTCACCGCCAGCCACTTGCTGCAGCAGCCGATGTACGACGGCATTGCTTCGATCGCCATCGGCGGCGTGCTCACGGTGACCGCCTTGTTGCTGGCGCGCGAAACCAAGGCGCTGCTGCTGGGTGAGGCCGCCGATCCGGGCGTGCACGCGGGCATCCTGCGCATCGCCGGCGCCGACCCAGGCCTGCGCTCGGCCAATGGCGTGCTGACCGTGCAGATGGGACCGCAACAGGTGGTGGCCGCGCTCAGTGCGGAGTTCGAGGACCACCTGGACACCACGCAGATAGAGGCTTGCGTCAACCGCATCGAGTCCGCGATCAAGTCGGCGCATCCTTCGGTGATGGGCCTGTTTATAAAACCGCAGACCCAGGCGACGTGGGAAAAGCGCATCGCCGGGCTGGGAGATGAGGAGACGCCCGCGCCATGAGGTCAAATCTCCGTGCTACTCAAAAGCGCGGGGACGTCGAATGCACAGCGGAACTAAAGGTTGCGTTCATGGGCGAGCGCAAGGTGGCAGACCATTGCGGCCGGTCATCAAGTGTCGACAATTGGCCATAGCAACTCTTTCCTCATCACCGCAGCGGAAGCCAGCGGGCTGCAGACAACGGACGCCTCGCCGCCTCGGGTTCGGGGCGTTGCTCAGGCCACTCCGGCCAGCGGCGTCAGCGCCTCGGGGCGACGTGCATAAGCCTCATCGAACAAAGCTTCCAGCCGCGGATGCGCGCCCCTCACCTGCCCGATCACCTGTTCCGCCCAGTCGAAATATTCACGGCGGCGGTACGCGGCCCATTCGGCCGGCGGGAAATCGGCGAGGTCACGCAGGTTGGCGGTCTTGTCGGCCAGCTTGATCAGCTTGGCTCCGTGCGGGGCGTGGGCCGCGTGTTGCACCTGCTGGCGCTTGCGTTCTTCCTTGAGCAGGGATTTGTCGTCGGTGACCGCGTCGACGTAGGCCAGGACCTCTGCGCCGAAGCGTTCGCGCAGCAATTGGCGTCCTTCCTCCACCGTCAGTTGCCCTTCTTCCCCGCAGCAATCCTCCAGGTAATCGTGCAGGGCGGCGGCGCAGAGCACGTCGGCATCGTCGATGCCAGCTTCTATCGCCAGGATCCGGACCAGTGCGACGGGATGGTTGATGTAGGGAGTCTTGTCCTTGTCCTTGCGCGTCTGTTTTCGATGCTCGTGGGCGGCGAAGGCGATGGCGTCGATGACGCGGGTGAGCGGTGCCTGGGCGATGGTCATGGTCTTCTCCTTGGAGTGATGGGACATGGTCCGACAACAGGTTCTCACCACCGGAGAACGCAAGGTTTCGTTACCGCACAGGTGCGAGCGCTGGTGTCGGTGCCGGTGCGGGTAACGGCGGCAGGCCCTGGTACCACTCCCTCGCGTTGACCAGGTGGAAATTGCGTTGCTTGTTGCCCTGCAAATCCACGCCCAGACCCAGCACGCCCCATTTCGCATACAGCGCGCCCTGCGGCTGGCCGTCGGCAACGTGCAGGCGTGCGTCCAGGTCGATGCGGCGGTTGCTGGCATGCAGCTTGTCAACGGTAAAGGAATCGCCGGCAAAGGAAACGCGCGCGGTGGCCTGGGCCTGGCCGGCGTCAACCAGATTACCGACCCACTTGGGGAAGGCACTGCGTTCGGAGAACAGGTCCAGCAACACGCTGACATCCTTCATCTGCAGGCGCGCATCGCCCTGCAGGCGGAACGGTCGCTGCCACTGCAGGCTGCCGCGGTCCAGCGACAGCTTGGCCCACCACGGCGGGTCGCCCGGTTCTCCGACGCGTACCTGGTCCAGCTTCAGGTCCAGCGCGTCGATACGGTAATCGCGACCGCCGCGGCCGATCTGGCTGATGCGAGTGTCCACGTCCAGGTCGCCGGTGATCCGCGACGGGCCCAGCACCACTTGCGCCTGCTTGCCGCGCAGGCGCAGGCGGCCCTGCTGGACCCTGCCCTGCGCGTCCAGTTTCAGGTCCGCGCCCAGGGTGCCGCTGCCGCCTTCGAAACGCAGGCTCTTGCCAGGCAGGTTGCGGTTGTAGGCCTGCAGGCGCGGGATGCGGGCGTCGGAGAAGTCGAGTTTTGCCTGCAGCGTGCGCCGGAACTGGGCCAGGTCTTCGGAAGCGACCAGGTTCAACTTGAAGTTCTCGCCCTGCACATAGGGTTCGGCCAGCGCCTCGCGCGGCGCCAGCTTGAACTGTCTGGCGACGAAATCAACGGTAGTGCGCTGGCCTTCCACTTTCGCGGTGGCCTGCGCCTGCGCGGTCAGCACCGTGTCGAACAGATCTGCCTGGAATTGCGCACGCGGGATGGTCGCGCGACTGCCCGCCACCAGACGGCCTTCGCGTAACCGCAGTTGCGCGTCGACATCTGCCTGCCCGTCCAGGCGCAGCCAGTCGTTCTTCGACAGCAATGGATTCATCCACGCCAGGGTGCGGAAATGCCAGCGCAAGCCAATCTGCCCGGACGTCTTGCGCAACAGGTCCTGGGCGCTGATCAACTGCACTTCACGTTCGGCGACCAGAAGATCCGCATCGATGAAATCGGTGCTGTCAACGCGCGCAGGCACGCTTGCGCGTACGGCTATGCCGTTGTCCTGCACGGTGGCATGCAGTTGCAGGCGCGCCGGGCGCGGATCGGTCTGGCCGTCCTGCAGCACCAGCGGCGCCGACCAGGCCAGGCGCCCGCCAGGCACCAGCACACCGTTGTCCATCGACAGGTCGGCATCGACGCGGCCACCGCTGCGACCGGTGGCGAACTCCAGGAAATCGCTGTCGCCGCCGGCGATCGAAAGGCCCGGTGCACGTCCTGAAAGCTGCAGGCGGGCATCGACGAAACGCACGCGCGCCATTCCCTGGGCCTGGGCGTGGGTGCTCGGCGCCATGGTCATCTCGAAGTCCAGTCGTGCACGCCGGGCCAGCACGGTGTCGCCGTAGGACACCCGCGCCGAACGCGCGTGCAGGCTGGACGGCAGGATCTCGAACGGACCCTGGCGCAGGGTCTTGCCCAAGGCAAAGCTCGCGTGGGCATCCTCCAGCTGGTCGACATGCCAATCGGCCAGGCGCAACGAGCGCAGGGAGTCGGTTGTGATGGCGTCGAAATGGAGGGTCCAGGCCGGCGTCTTCCTGTGCGACTGCGTTGGCGCCAGGTAAGGCACGTCGCGGTCCAGGACGAACACCACATGGTCTGCACGGATGGTGCCGAAGCTCACCCGTCGCGCCAGCAAGGGCAGCAACTTGATCCGCCCGCGGGCTTCGGGACTCAGCGTGACCCAACCGTTCTGGCGCGCATGGCCGCCGAGGCGGAGCTTGCTGGCATGGATGTGCCCCGGATACAGGCTGTAAGCGCTGGCCCACTCGATATGGAAGCGCTCGGGCTTGGGATTGAAGGCACGCACGGCCAATGAGCTGTTGAGGAACAGGTTGGCGGCGAGCAGGTACAACAGCTCGACGACAACGAGAACCAGTGCAGTGCGGATCAGGCCGCGACGGTGGCTACGCAGCCAGTGAAGAAATAAGGGCATGGCTGGAGCATGCCCGAACGGAAGTTACGATCGTCTGCACGGCGCGGGTGGAAACAGGCCGCGGCATTGCCCGCGTGTTGAATTCGGCCATCAGTCCGCCAATGCTTCGGCAACGAAACCGCGCCGTCTTGCCCTTGCGGCTGCGCGCGACCTGCACCGGCGTTCCAGCTCCGACCAGCCTGCCGCCCGCGACATCCCGAACCATATCGCTGCACGGACTTGGCGGGCATGCGACTCGGCATTCGCGACTTACGTCGCGCCTACGCTACGCAGGAGTTCAGCGGGAAGGTATGGCGCCACGTGGATGTCCAGGGCGCGATGGGCGTCGAGGACATCGACGAGCAGGCGTTCGAACCCGGGAGCGGCGGGGCTGGCGAACCCATCGGGATAGTGGGCAGTGGCCCAGCCGTACAGGCGATCGGCGCGTTCGAGCATGGCGCGGGCCAGCCAATCGCGCGCACCGGAATGCAGCGTATGCCCGCAGCGTTCGAGCGACCGCGCCTGTTGTGCCAGCACCGCATACGCGCCGCGCAGCCATTCGGTGTGGCCGCCGGCCTGCCTGCGGATGGCCAGCGGCATCGGCGCCTTGTGCGCACACAGCGGGCGGCGCAGTTCGAGTTCCAGGTCACGCGCGTCGCGCTGGGTTTCGACTTCGACCAGCAACGCGCGGTCCAGATCGAAGAACTCGAACCAGCGTGGATGGAACGACTGCAGGCGCGACAGCGGATCGCTGGAGAAACCAACCTTGCAGTGGTCTTCGACGACGCAGGGGAATACGTAAGTGAAATAGGCCATGGGCGTGAGGGTCAGGGGTTGCAATCATCCTGCGTCGCCATCCCGCCAAGTGAGACGCGATCAAGCGTATTGCTGGAAGCGCTTGAGGCGGCCGCCGATGGGCAATCCCTGGCCAATCAATCGCGCATCATCACCCGGAGAGCACAGATCACTAACGCGGCGTGACTAGGATCGGGGGTGGATCATGAATCTGAACCGTGACTTCCAGGAGAGCGCAATGCAACTTTTCCATCAGCCCACCACCGTCCGTGCGCAAAGCCCCAATCCCGGCCAGGATCCGGCGCAGCCGCCGGTGCCGCAACCCTCGCCGGCGCCCGGCGAAGTGCCAAGCCCCGCGCGCGACGTGCCGCCCGGCCAGCCCACCGATCCGGTGCCGAACCAGCCGATCGATATTCCGCCGTATCAGCCGACCGATCCGGTGCGCCCCAGCTGACCTCCGGCAGCGGTACTGCTTCCACGCGGTTTTTTTCCTGGCAGGGCGCAAGTGCCCAGTTCGATGGCCAGGAATTGCGCGGTCCTGCTGCTGCGATGGCTTCCCACCCGGGCCGGCGAGCCGGCCACCACTACTCGGCCACCTTCGCCGCCGGCGCCGGGGCCCATGTCGATGACCCAGTCGCTGGCGGCGGCCACGCGCATGTCGTGTTCCACCAGAATGACGGTGTTGCCGGCGTCTACCAGTCCGTGCAATTGCAGCAGCAGCTTGTCGACGTCGGCCGGATGCAGGCCGGTGGTGGGTTCGTCCAGTACGTAGACGGTGTCGCGGCGCTGCGCGCGTTGCAGTTCGCTGGCAAGCTTGATGCGTTGTGCTTCGCCGCCGGACAGTTCGGTGGCCGGCTGGCCCAGGCGCAGGTAGCCAAGCCCGACTTCAAGCAATACGTGCAGCGGGCGCGCAATGGCCGCATCGTCGGCGAAGAAGGTGGCGGCATGCGCCACGGTCATGCCCAGCACCTGGGCGATGTTGCGGCCTTGCAGTTCGACCTGCAGCGTAGCCGCGTTGTAGCGCGCACCGTGGCAGGTCGGGCACGGCGCATAGACGCTGGGCATGAACAGCAATTCCACGCTGACCGAGCCCTCGCCTTCGCAGGTCTCGCAGCGGCCCTTGGCCACGTTGAAGGAAAAGCGGCCCGGGTCGTAGCGGCGCTTGCGTGCGAGCGGCGTCGCAGCGAAGCGCTTGCGCACGTGGTCGAACAGGCCCGTGTAGGTGGCCAGGTTGGAACGCGGGGTGCGGCCGATCGGTTTCTGGTCCACCCGCACCAGGCGCTTCACATGGTTCAGGCCGTCGACGATGCGGCCGCCTACCGGGACCTGCGCGCTGCGTTCCAGCGGATCCACTTCTTCCTGGTCGTCGGCCGTCTCGTGGCCAAGGTGTGCGGCCAGCAGTTCCACCAGGGCCTGGCTGACCAGCGACGACTTGCCGGAGCCCGACACGCCGGTAACGGTGGTGAAGACGTTGAGCGGGAAATCGACGTCGAGATCCTGCACGTTGTTGCGGGTCACGCCCTGCAGGCGCAGCCAGGCCGACGGCTTGCGCGCACGGGTTTCCACGCGTACGGCATCGGCGAACAGGTAGCGACGCGTGTGCGAAGCCTGGACCTGCCGCAGGCCCGCAGGCGGCCCGCTGTAGATCACGCGACCGCCCTGCTCGCCCGCGCCCGGGCCTACATCCACCAGCCAGTCGGCATGCCGGATCACATCGATCTCGTGCTCGACCACGAACAGCGAATTGCCAGAGGCCTTCAGCTGGTCCAGCGCGGCCAGCAGCGATCGTGCATCGGCGGGATGCAGGCCGGCGGAAGGTTCGTCCATCACATAAACCACGCCGAACAGGTGCGAACGGATCTGCGTGGCCAGGCGCAGGCGTTGCAGCTCGCCAGGCGACAGCGTGGGCGTGGTGCGCTCCAGGGTCAGGTAGCCCAGGCCCAGTTGCTCGACTACCGCGACGCGCGCGCGCAGGTCCTCGGCGATGCGTTGTGCGGCGATCGCCTGCTCCGGGTGCAAGTCGGCAGTTGCCGCGTCGGTCTTGCGCATGCGGGTCTTGCCAGCCTGGGCGTCGGCGGCCGGCCGCAGCAGTTCGGCCACGCGCGCCAGCGGCAGGCGCGAGAGTTCGCCGATGTCCAGCCCGGCGAACTTCACCGACAGCGCCGCGCGCTTCAGGCGCTTGCCGTCGCACTCGGGGCACAGGGTGCTGATCAGGTACTGCGACACGCGTTTCTTGATCAGCGGGCTCTGCGTGCTGGCGAAGGTGTGCAGCACGTAACGGCGCGCGCCGCTGAAGGTGCCCATGTAGCTGGGCTCCGTCTTCCGGCGCAGCGCACGCTTTACTTCGGCCGCAGTGAAGCCGGCGTACACCGGCGCCACCGGGGTTTCCTCGGTGTAGAGGATCCAGTCGCGGGTCTTCTTCGGCAACTTGTTCCAGGGCACATCGACGTCATGGCCGAGCGTGGTCAGGATGTCGCGCAGGTTCTGCCCGTGCCAGGCGGTGGGCCACGCGGCGATGGCGCGCTCGCGGATCGTCAGCGAGCGATCCGGGACCATTGATTCCTCGGTGGCGTCGTAGATGCGGCCGAGGCCATGGCAGGTCGCGCAAGCGCCGGCCGGCGTGTTTGGCGAGAAGCCGTCGGCGTAGATGATGTCCTGCCCCGGCGGATAGTCGCCGGCGCGCGAATACAGCATGCGCAACGAATTGGAGATGGTGGTGACGCTGCCCACCGACGAGCGCGTGGACGGTGTGCCGCGCTGTTGCTGCAGCGCGACCGCGGGCGGCAGGCCTTCGATGGAATCCACTTCCGGAATGCCGACCTGGTCGATCAACCGGCGTGCATACGGCGAGATGGAATCCAGATAGCGGCGCTGCGCCTCGGCAAACAGGGTGCCGAAGGCCAGCGAGGATTTGCCGGAACCGGAAATGCCGGTGAACACCACCAGTGCATCGCGTGGGATGTCGACATCGACGTTCCTGAGGTTGTGCTCGCGCGCGCCGCGAACGTGGACGAAGCGGTCGGTGGAGGATTGATTGCGGGGCGCAGTTTTTGGCGGCATGCGGGTTCCTGTTTGCAGGAAGGGTGACGGGTGCTTGGTAATGCCGCGTCAAGGCGCCGCGCTGAAACGGAAAAGCCCCGCGATGCGGGGCTCTTGGTTAGCAGGATTGCTGGTGCGCAATTCGGGCAGTGGTTCGGTTATCCACGCCTTCGCGACTTGCGTCGCTCCTACAGGGGTGGTCGTTATGCGAACGGATCCTGCAGCACCATGGTGTGGTCGCGATCCGGACCGGTGCTGACGATGGAAAGCGGGCAGCCGGCCAGCTCTTCCAGCGCGCGCAGGTAGGCGCGCGCGGCAGGCGGGAGTTTTTCCCACTCGGTGATGCCGTGGGTGTTCTCGTCCCAGCCCGGGAATTCCAGGTACACAGGAGTGCACTCTTCCCAGCCCTGCGCGTCCAGCGGCGCATATTCGGTGCGCTTGCCGTGGTACTCGTAGGCGATGCAGATCTTAAGCTTCTGCATGCCGTCCAGCACGTCGAGCTTGGTGATGCACAGGCCGCTGATGCCGTTGATGGCCACGGCGCGTTTCAGCGCGACGATGTCGATCCAGCCGCAGCGGCGCGGGCGGCCGGTGGTGGCGCCGAATTCCTGGCCCTTCTTGCGGATTTCCTCGCCGACTTCATCGTGCAACTCGGTCGGGAACGGACCACCACCCACGCGGGTCGCGTAGGCCTTGCAGATGCCGAGCACGTAGTCGATGGCATCGGCGCCGACGCCGGTGCCGGCAAGCGCGCCGCCGACCGTGGTGTTGCTTGATGTGACGTAGGGATAGGTGCCGTGATCGATGTCGAGGAGTGCTCCTTGCGCGCCTTCGAACAGCACCCGCTTGCCCTGCTTGCGAAGGTCGTGGAGGATCCCGGCCACGTCGGACTTCATCGGCTGCACGTATTCGCCGAAGGCCAGCGCTTCATCGAAGGTCTTCTGGAAATCGACCGCATCGGCGTTGAGGTATTTGGTCAGCACGAAGTTGTGGTAGTCGAGCGCCGTGCGCAACAGCTCTTCCAGTTGCGGCGGGTAATGCAGGTCGGCGATGCGGATGCCACGACGCGCGACCTTGTCCTCGTAGGCCGGGCCGATGCCTCGACCTGTGGTGCCGATGGCCTTGCCGCCGGCCTTGATTTCGCGGGCCTGATCCAGGGCGATGTGGTACGGCATGATCAGCGGCGCAGCGGGGCTGATCTTCAGGCGCGAACGCACTTCGACGCCGGCCTCCTCGAGTTCTCCGATTTCCTTGATCAATGCGGCCGGCGAGATGACCACGCCGTTGCCGATCAGGCATAGCGCGTCGTCCCGCAGGATGCCGGAGGGGATCAGATGCAGGACGGTCTTCTTGCCATTGATGACCAGGGTGTGGCCGGCGTTGTGGCCGCCCTGAAAGCGCACGACGGCGCCGATTTCCTCGGTGAGCAGATCGACGATCTTGCCCTTGCCTTCATCGCCCCACTGGGCACCGAGAACGACGACTGACTGACCCATGATTTGAAACTCCGCAATTGTTCGGTGGGAGCGGCTTCCAGCCGCGAGCTCTTCGTAGGTCCTGGGCAGGAGCTCGCGGCTGGTAGCCGCTCCCACGATCGGACTGGACACAGAAAAAGCCGGAGGGGCGAGGGTCCCCATCCGGCTTTTGTGCATTATCCGGGTTTTGTGGGGCGGCGGCTACCCTGCTTTTCCCTCTCCCTTTACCGGAGAGGGTGGCCGGTGGCCGGGAGAGGGTTCGGCTTTTGATAGTTGACAGTCAAAAACAAGATCAACAGCTCCCCCTCTTCCGCCCTGCGGGCACCTTCTTCCACAAGGGGAGAAGGAAGAGCGACTAGCGATCGCTCTTCATGTACTGCAGGAACGGGTCGTCCTGGTCCAGCACGATCACACTCTGGCCGTCGCTGAACGAGGCTCGGTACGCCTCCAGGCTGCGCTGGAACGCGTAGAAGCCGGGATCGCGGTTGGCCGCTTCGGCGTAGATCTTGGCGGCGGAGGCATCGCCTTCACCACGCAGCTTCTGCGCATCGCGGGTGGCCTCGGCCACCAGCACGGTCTGGTCGCGGTCGGCGGAGGCGCGGATGGTGCGGGCCTGTTCCTCGCCCTCGGCGCGCAGCTTGCTGGCCACCTGCATGCGCTGGGCGCGCATGCGCTCGTAGACCTGCTTGATCACTTCGCTGTCAGTCGGCAGGTCGATCTGCTTCAGGCGGATGTCGGTGATCTGCATGCCCAGGGTGGCCGCACCTTCGTTGATCGCGGTGAGCTGCTTGACCACTATGTCGTTACGGTCGCCGGAAACCAGCTGCTGCAGGGTGCGGGAGTTGATCTCGTTGCGCAGCGAGTCGGTGATGATCGGAGCCAGGCGGTCACTGGCGGCCTTGTCGTCACCGCCGGTGGCGCGGTAAAAGGCGCGCACGTCGGAGATGTAGCCCACGGCGAAGAAGTCGATGCTGACGTCCTTGCGCTCCAGGGTCAGGTAGCGCTCCGGCGCGGTTTCCAGCGTGCGGAAACGGCGGTCGAAAACGCGCACGCTTTCCACCAGCGGCACCTTGAAATGCAGGCCCGGCTTGATGTCGGCGCGGGCCACCCGGCCCAGGTTGAGGACCAGCGCGGTCTGATCCTCACGGACCACATAGACCGAACCCAGCAGGCCAAACAGCACGATCGCCGCAATGGCGGCGTAAAAGGAAGTTTTCATCGTTCGACCTCCTCGCGGCCGGTGGGTCGCTCAGGGCGGTTGGTGGCAGCGGGGGCCGTACTCTGCACCGCCGGCATCAACACGTCGGAAGGCAGCACCGCGGGTGCGGACGCATTGGCGGCGCCCTGCGTCGGCATCGGTACATAGATCAACTGGCGTCCGTCGCCGCCGACCACCTTGCGGTTCTGGGCCAGCACACCTTGCACGGTTTCCAGCCACAGGCGTTTGCGGGTGACTTCGGGCGCGGCCTTGTACTGTTCCTGCAGCAGCGAGAAGCGGGTCGCATCACCGGTGGCGCGGGCCACGCTGGCGGTCTTGTAACCGTCAGCGGTGGTGCGCAGGCGGGCGGCTTCACCACGGGCCTCGGGCACGATCTTGGCGGCATAGGCCTGGGCCTGGTTGACCAGGCTCTCGCGGACCTGCTGGGCGCTGTTGACCTCGTCAAAGGCGGGCTGCACTTCGGTGGGCGGGCGGGCATCGGGCAAGTTCAGTTCGGTCACGATCAGGCCGGTGCGGTAGGCATCCAGCGAGGCCTGCAGGCGTTCCTTGGCGGAACTGCCCAGCGGGCCACGCACGCCGAGCACCGTATCCAGGTCGGAACGACCCACCTGTTCGCGGACCGCGCTTTGCGCGGCCTGCTTGAGCACTTCATCGGCATCGCGCGAGCCGTACAGGTACAGGCGTGGGTCGCTGATCCGGTATTGGACGTTGAAGGACACGTTGACGATGTTCTCGTCGCTGGTCAGGACCGGAACGGTGTTGCTGAAGGTCTTGATCTGGGTCGCGGTGACCTTGGTGACACTTTCGACCGGCCACGGCCACTTGAAGTTGGGGCCGGGCTGCATGACCCGGGCGAACTGGCCGAAGCGCAGGACCACGCCACGCTGCTGCTCGCCGATCAGGGTGAAGCTGGTGAACACGATCAGCAGGACGAAGGCCAGGGCCACCCAGCGCAAGGGATTGCCGCCACCACCGCCACTGCCGTCGAACAGGCCACGCAGCCGCTCTAGCCAGCTGTTTAGGTCGTTGCCACCGCTGTTGCCGTTGCCTCTCGGCTTCCACGGGTTGGGTTTGGGCTTGTCCCCGTTCGATCCGTTACCGGTGCTGCCCTTACCAGGGATGTTCCAGGCCATGCCTACTCCACGTTAATGATTAGCGCGGGCGCAGAGGCCGTTGCGGGTCTGATTCTACTAGATAGGGTCGGTTGGGCCGGGAGACAACCGTAGGGTGGGCCTTGGCCCACCATTGCCATCGATCCGATGGCGATGGCCTTCAGCGAAAAAGGCGATTGCGCCCGACAAGCACAACCCATTCCAGTCAGATAAGCCGTGTCGGTCGCCCAACATGGCCACGGCGGACCAAGGCCCAACCTACGCCATCCACTCCTCGCGCGGGACCTCCGGCAACAAGGCCTCAAGCGGTGCACCGCCCGCCTGCACGGACAGGCGCTGGGCGTCGGCCAGAGACAGGTCGACTTGAAGATGCCAGCCGTTCTCGTCATGGGTTTCGCCGCGCACCGCACCCAGTGCGTGCAGGCGCGAACGCAGGCGTTCGGCGTGCACAGCAGGCAGGTTGAGCGTGCCCTGCACGCGGACCAGCGACAGGCGCCGGGTCAACGCCTCCTGAAGCAGGTCCAGGCCGACGTCGTCACGCGCGGACAGCCAGACCCGTTCGCGGCCCTCGTTGGGCTGGTCGTGGCGGGGTTTCGCATCTTCGATGCGATCGATCTTGTTGTAGACCAGCACCTGCGGGATGTCGCCGGCGCCGATTTCCTGCAGCACGCTGTCGACCTGGGCGATGCGGTCGTCGCGCAGCGGATCGGCGGCGTCGATGATATGCAGCAGCAGGTCGGCCTCGCGCGCTTCGGACAGGGTGGAACGGAACGCTGCGACCAGTTCGTGCGGCAGGTCGCGGACAAAGCCGACCGTGTCCGAAAGCATGATGCTGCCGCCAGCGAGGTTAAGCCGGCGCACGGTCGGATCCAGGGTGGCGAACAGCTTGTCGGCGGCGTAGGCGTCTGAACCGGTCAGGGCATTGAACAGCGTCGACTTGCCGGCGTTGGTATAACCGACCAGCGCCACGCGCGGCATCTCGCTGCGGACCCGGGCACGGCGCATCTGGTTCTGCTGCACTTCGACCTTTTCCAGCCGCTTCTGCAGCTGGTCGACGCGCTTCTGCAACAGGCGACGGTCGGTTTCCAGCTGGGTTTCGCCCGGGCCGCGCAGGCCGATGGAGCCGCCGCGCTGGCGCTCAAGGTGGGTCCAGC